>CAYHCQ010000005.1:33267-50028 GCA_964355115.1 uncultured Prolixibacteraceae bacterium
TAAAAACAGTGCCCGGGTGATATAGAGTATCACCATGCCGTAAAGAAAAACGATAGACAGAATTAAAAACCCGGTAATTTCCTGCCATCCCATTTCTTACTCGTTCTTTCTGAAGAATTGCAGCCGGAAGACGAAAATTGTCCCGATGAGGGCAGGAATTCCCAGGTTGATCAACCAGAGAAGGGTAGAGGCAGAGAACACTCCCAGACTGAAAATGGCAGGATCGGGATGGGATTTAGCCAGGTATAATCCGAAAACGTAAAGCGCAACGGAGCCCCGGATACCCAGTTCGGTGAGTGCGATTGTTGGGATAACTGCCATGATAAAGTAGGTGAGTGAAATCAGCACCATGGCTTCAAAATAGGTAACAGGAACATCGAACAGGCGAATGAGAATGTAGAACTGGGAAGAAAAAATCAAGTACCGGGTGAGGCTTAGCAGCATGACTGCCGCCAGCTCACGGTTATGATAAAAGGCAAATACCCTGAAATACTTTCGGATTTTTTTTAACCCGTTCCTGAGAATTTTTTCTTTCAGTGTGCTCAGAAATGCGACATTAAAAAAGAGCCCAAGTAACAATATATCAAGACCCAGTATCAGCGCCAGGATAGTAAAATAAAGGTAACCATGAGAAAAAACGGCTTCGGGAAGGCACCATGGAAGGAAGATCAGGAGGGAGGCAGAACCGCTCAAAACCGTTATCAGCAACTGGCTCATGCTTCCGAGTACAGTGATAAGGATGCCCTCAACATGGCTCGCTTGCCGGAGAATAAATGCCCTTCCGAAAAATTCACCAACCCGGTTCGGGGTAAAGGAACTGATGCTGATACCCGTCAGCACACCCTGGAACGCTTTGAAAAAACTTACCCTTTCGATCTTACCAATGAGCAGTTTCCATTTAAATGCTTCGACACTCCAGTTGATGATCATCATGATAAAAAGCAGGAGAAGCTGAGTTTTAAATTCCGGCTTGCTTAAATCATCGCTAACGGTTTTAAAAATTCCCGGGATGTCTGTTTTCCTGAATACCTGGTGATAAATAAAAAGATAGGTCACAACCAATATCACCAACTGGATCGACAGGTTCTCTATTTTCCGTAATTTTGCCGGATTCTTCATATCTGAAAATGGCCCCTGAACGTATCATTTTAGGCATCGACCCCGGCACAACCATAATGGGTTACGGAGTTATCTGCGTGACTGGCAGCAAAGTTGAAATGATCGCTTTGGGCGTGCTAAAATTAAACAAATACGATGATCATCCTATGCGGCTGAAGATAATTTTTGAACGGATGATCGGGCTGATTGAGGAGTATAAGCCGGATGAATTGGCGATTGAGGCCCCCTTTTTCGGAAAGAACGTTCAATCGATGCTGAAACTTGGGCGGGCCCAGGGGGTGGCTATTGCTGCCGCTCTCTCCCGTTCTATTCCCATCTTCGAATATTCACCCCGGAAAATTAAGCAATCCATTACCGGTAAAGGGTCTGCCTCCAAGGAGCAGGTCGCTGCCATGCTGACACGTATTCTGAATATCAAGGAGTTGCCGGAAACGCTCGACGCAACCGACGGACTGGCCGCGGCAATGTGTCATTATTTTCAGAAAGGGAGACCCGATGCCGGGGAGAAGTTCACCGGATGGAAGAGTTTTCTGGCGGCAAACCCTGACCGCCTACATTAGTTTCTGGTAGACCATCCACCAGCGGTCGGGGATGTCGTTTTCACAGGCAGTCTGGTAATCTTTGTATGAACAGGGAACAAGGTAGTGTCGTTCATATTTTATTCTCTGTTCTGCCGGAAGCGGAATTTCCATCCACCAGCGGTCGGTCTTTTTACTCTTGAAAAAGACGATCTCCTCCTTATGGTCGCTTATGCTGACCCGGTATTTCAGGTAATCCTCCTCATTGCGGAACGGGAAATCGTGAGCCCGGTTATAATACCCCTCAATAAAATACCAGATCATCTGTGCAACCAGGTGGGCAGTAGTTCCATCCCGGTCATATTTCGGATTCACTTCGTAAAAGCCAATGGATGTCAGTTTGTCGCTGAGCCCTGCGTACCGTGTAATCTGGCAGGCCTCTTCGCCATAAAACCCATTCGGTGTGGCATTCGCATTACCGGGCGCATCCGAATGGCGGATAGCCGACACATCGAAGGTAATCAGGTCGGCATTGCGTACAATGGGCTCGACCTCCTCCAGACTCTCGCGAACAATCCCCAGCCGGTAAGTATCGAAGAACAGGTTCTTCATCAGCTTAAGTGCATCCTGATCTATAAAGTAGGTCTGGTATCCTATGTTGGCATAGTTGAACAGGTAGTTCGGCTGATGAAGGATAATGCTGCTGAGGTAGGACTGGGCAGACAGTTCAGACTCCGATTTGCCAAGGTCAAACATCGGGTCAACAGCCACAATATTGATGATCTGTCCGAGGCTCTGGTAAGCCTGATAGTTGGCATAGGTAAGATCCTGGCTGCCGCCAATAATAATGGGAAGAACATTGTTACTGACCATCTCGGCAACCACCGAACTGAGCGCAAAGTAGGTATCCGTAACGTTGAATCCTTTTTTAATATTCCCGAGATCGACGATCTTCATCGCGAAAGGTCCGGGATACAACTGATAAAGATATTTCCTGACGAAATCCGGCGCCTCGGCGCATCCTTCATTGTCAACCGCATTCCGGTCGTCCTTTACACCGATAATTGCAAGGTCGAAGGTTGTGTAGTCGGGAAAATCAGCTGCGTCGGAGAATATCCTTACGTGGCTGCCCAAACGGGACTGACCCGCGCTTTCCGTAGTGTCCGGAAATACATTCAGGTCAACTGGCTCAAAAAAAGCAGAAATATCCATGGGACATTACTTTTTCTTCTTCGATTTAGATTTCGATGGCGGGGTGCTGGCCATAATGGCTTTACAATCTTCCAGGGTCAGCTCTTTCGGATTTTTCCCTTTCGGGATTTTATAGTTCTCCTTATTTGCTGTGATATAAGCCCCAAACCTGCCATTCAGCACCTGGATCAGGAGTTTTTCATCCCTGAATTCCTGAACCAGCTTCTGACTGTCGGCAAGCCGTTTGGCCAGCATTATCTCCATTGCCCGTTCGAGGGTAACCTCCAGGGGATCCTCATCCTTTGGCAAGGAATAGAAAAGCGAATTATGGCGGACATAGGGACCAAATCGCCCGATGGAGGCAGTCACATCTTTACCTTCGAATTCACCCAGGATGCGTGGCAGTTTAAATAGTTCCATCGCCTCCTCAAGGCTGATGGTATCGATGCTTTGACCCTTTTTGAGGGCGGCAAATTTAGGTTTGTTCTCTGTATCGGCTTCACCCAGCTGAACCATCGGACCGTAACGCCCGATTTTTACGAACACCTGACTCCCGCTCAGGGGGTCGGTACCAAGAAGTTTTTCACCGCTTACCTTTTTTGTATTCTCAAGGGCTCCTTCAATCTGGCTATGGAAAGGAAAGTAAAACTCACTGATCATCTGGTTCCAGACGATCTTTCCTTCAGCAATTTCATCAAATTCCAACTCGACATTGGCGGTGAAATTGAAATCGAGAATATTCTGGAAATGCTGCATCAGGAAGGTGTTAACCAGAGTGCCTATATCGGTCGGGAAGAGTTTTGATTTTTCAAAGCCCACGTTTTCCGATTTTATCTCTTCACGGATGGACTCTCCTTTGAGCGTGATCGTAGTATAGGTGCGGGTGGTCCCGGGACGGTCCTCCTTCAAAACATACCCGCGCTTCTGAACGGTGGAGATGGTGGGCGCATAGGTTGATGGGCGTCCGATTCCAAGCTCCTCCATTTTTTTCACAAGCATGGCCTCTGTGTAGCGGAAGGGCTGCTGGGTAAACTTTTCCTGGGCTGTAATTTCGTGGAGGCCGAGTTTTTCACCTGGTGTCATCGTGGGCAGCATCCCCTCCTCGCCGTTCTGATCCTCATCGTCGGTCGATTCCATATAAACCTTCAGGAAGCCATCAAATTTAATCACCTCACCCCTGGCAATGAATTTTTCGGGCAACCCGGAAACAGTGATAGTGGCGGTGGTCTTTTCCAATTCAGCATCTGCCATCTGGGAGGCAATGGTACGTTTCCAGATCAGTTCATAGAGCCTCTTGTGTGATTTATCTCCGTCGGTTGTGCGGTTGACCATGAAAGTGGGACGGATGGCTTCATGTGCCTCCTGCGCCCCTTTGGTCTTGGTGGCGTATTTGCGGATCTTAACATATTCGGGCCCGAAACTTTCAGTGATCTCCTTTTTCGAAAGATTCAGTGCCATGTCGGAGAGGTTCACAGAATCGGTACGCATGTATGTTATCTTTCCCGATTCATAAAGCTCTTGTGCAACCCGCATGGTATTGGCAACCGAGAAGCCCAGTTTTCGGGAAGCCTCCTGCTGCAGGGTAGAGGTGGTGAAAGGCGGGGCCGGCGATTTGCGTGCCGGGCGGGTTTCAACATCTTCAACAGTGTAGGTTACCTTTTTACACTTTTCAAGAAATGCAATTGCCTCCTCTTTTTTCGTGAACCGTTTGTTGAGTTCAGCCTGGACATGAGAAATCTTATGGCCGTTTTTAACGATAAAATCTCCAACGACACGGTAGGCGGAGGTGCTCTGGAAGCTCCTGATCTCCTCTTCCCTTTCAACGATGAGCCTGACAGCTACCGACTGCACCCTGCCTGCGGAGAGCGATGGCTTTATCTTTTTCCACAGCAGCGGGGAGAGTTCGAAGCCCACGAGCCGGTCGAGAACCCGACGGGCCTGCTGGGCATCCACAAGATGCTTATCGATGGCCCTGGGATTTTCTATCGCCTCCTGGATGGCTGTTTTGGTGATTTCGTGAAAGGCAATCCGCTTGGTTTTCTTTTCATCCAGCCCAAGCGCTTCAATCAGATGCCATGATATGGCTTCTCCTTCGCGGTCCTCGTCAGATGCAAGCCATACCACCTCCGACTCCTGTGCCAGCTTTTTAAGTTCGGCAACGATCTTTTTCTTTTCGGGAGATATGATGTATTTTGGGATAAATCCCCTCTCAATATCCACCCCCAGGTCCTTTTTGGAAAGGTCCGCCACATGTCCCATGCAAGACTTCACCGTGAAATCCTTACCTAAAAAACCGCCGATGGTTTTGGCCTTTGCAGGAGACTCAACAATTACAAGATTTTTCGTCATTGGACGTCCGTTTTAGTACTCGAAATCCGTTGCAAAAGTAAGACAATAAAGTTAATCCGTACCTTTGCGCCTCTTTTTTATACTTAATCGGGCAGAAGGGCAAAAGGTAAACTGAATTGTGGGAAAAAATAAAAATATTTATATAGAGACCTACGGGTGTCAAATGAATTTCTCTGACAGTGAGATAGTTATGTCTATTTTAAAAGCATCTGGCTATAACCGTACAGAGGATATAAATGCAGCAGATATAATCTTTGTAAATACCTGTTCAATAAGGGAGAATGCCGAAGAGCGGGTTCGCAAGCGTTTGCAGTATTTCAGGTCGTACCGGAAAAAAAAGCCGGACCTGGTGATCGGACTGCTTGGCTGCATGGCCGACCGTACAAAGGTGGCGCTTATGGAGGAGGAGCAGCTCCTCGATGTGGTGGCAGGACCGGATTCGTACCGCGATCTTCCTCATCTGCTCGACCAGGCAGGCAGTGGACAAAAGGCCATCAACACCATTCTTTCGGTGGATGAAACCTATGCTGATATAACCCCTGTAAGGCTTGATGCAAACCATGTCTCAGCATTCATCTCCATCATGCGGGGTTGCGAAAACTACTGTTCCTATTGTGTGGTACCTTCAACACGCGGACAGGAACGAAGCCGTGATGCGGCTTCCATCGTACGTGAAACCTCCGACCTTTTCGGGAAAGGTTATCGCGAGGTGACCCTGCTCGGACAAAATGTTAACTCCTACGAATGGAAGACCGGGCAAGGCACGATAAGTTTTTCGCTCCTTCTTGAAATAGTGGCAGAGGTAAATCCGCTGATGCGGGTAAGATTTGCGACATCGCATCCCAAGGATATTTCCGATGAACTGCTTCACACAATTGCCCGCCATGAGAATATCTGCAAGGCGATACACCTGCCGGTGCAGTCGGGAAGCAACCACATGCTCGACCTTATGAACCGTAAGTATACCCGCCAACAATATATGGAACGGATAGAGGCAATCCGTAGAATTGTTCCGGGTTGTGCCATTTCGACCGACATAATCGCAGGTTTCTGCAATGAAACAGAGCAGGATCACATGGATACCCTGTCGCTCATGGAGTGGGTCGGGTACGATTATGCATACATGTTTAAATATTCAGAGCGGCCTCAAACCCTGGCTGCCGATACGCTTCCCGACAACGTTCCGGGGGAGGTAAAGGAAAAGCGTCTCAGGGAGATCATCGACCTGCAGCAAAAACTCTCCTTCGAGAGCAACAAATCGGATGTTGGCAAGGTGTTTGAAGTTCTCATTGAAGGTGAATCGAAACGCTCGAAGGAGCAGTTTTTCGGACGCAATTCACAAAACAAGGTAGTCGTTTTTCCCAAAACCGTTTCAGGGCCCGCGAACTACGTAAAAATCCGGATCGCCCGGTTCACATCAGCCACCCTCATGGGGGAGCCAGTTTCATTTTAGGTCTATTTTAGGCTGATCCTGACATTAAATAATTATTAACAGAGGGCGAAAACGATGTTATATGTTTAATGCCCGGCTTATACATGCCGCGTTCCGGGAGGGAGAAAAATTTTAGAATTGATAAAAATAGTGTAATTTTGCCCCCTAAATCCTAGGCTTTTATGAAACAATACTGTGCATTGCTGACCAAACCAGCATTTTTTCTGCTGATCATTGTCCTTGCCATCACCTCCTGCGTTCCCCAGAAAAAGATAAAATACCTTCAGAGAGTTCAGAAAGAAGATACAACTACCTACTTCGAAAACAAGCATGATGTAGATTACAAGCTTCAGCCAAAAGATAACATCTATGTCCGTGTTTTCAGTCTCGACGAGAAAACCTATATGTTTTTCAACAAGCAGAGCGGATCGAACAGTTACAACGATTACGCAAATGATGCCTCCATCTACCTTAATAGTTACGGGGTCGATTTTCAGGGCTATATCGACTTTCCGATCGTGGGTAAGGTTTTCGTAAAGGATCTTACTGCAGAACAGATAAAGGATATGCTTCAAAAGCTGATCGATGAATATCTTCGCGAAACAACGGTTATTGTTAAGGTCGTAAATTTCCGTGTTACGGTGCTCGGTGAAGTGAGCCGGCCCGGTGAATTTAAAGTATACCAAGATGACCTTAACCTTTTTGAGGCCATCTCTCTTGCAGGCGACCTGACCGAATTTGCCAACCGCAGCAAGGTTGCCCTTGTCCGCAAAACCAAGGGAGGCTCAACGGTCAGGTATATCGACCTCACCAGCGACAAGACTCTGAGTTCAGACTATTATTACCTGCAGCCCAATGATATCATCTATATATCCCCGCTAGGCTACAAACGGTGGGGGCTCGGATCGCAGTTCCCCTGGGCCATAGTACTGGCTTCGGTTTCAACAACACTGCTATTGATCAATTATATCCAGAAATAAAAAGCCAACATCGTGAACGACAATATTCAGGATCTCTCCCAGCAACAACAATCGGTAGATTATAAGGTCATCCTGTTCAAATTTTACCGTTACTGGTATTTCTTTGCCGTGACCATTTTTATTGCTCTTACCATTGCTTTCATTTTTAACAAGTATACCAACCCGATATACGAAGTAAAGACTACAGTGCTTGTTAAGGACAAATCGGAGAATAAGATCAACCCGCAGGATCTGCTTGGCATCAGCCTCGGTAACAACATGCAGAACCTTCAGAATGAAATCGGTATTTTGTCCTCCTATTCATTGACCTACCGTACGGTTTCCAAGATCGGATTTGAGGTCGCCTATTCGAGCGAGGAGAATTTCGTAGCAAAGGAGCTGTTTAAAGAATGTCCGTTCACCGTTATTCCCGACACTGCCGTTCCGCAACCGGTGAACACGGATTTTAATGTCACGATTCTTTCCAGGGACAAATACCGGATTGAAGGAAAATATGAGGACGTTAAATTTTACTCTTTTTCGAAAAAAGAGTTGCAGGAGGGAAGAAAGGAGAACATTTCGCTCGATGAGAATTATGATTTCGGTCAAACGGTGCAGTCGAAGCAATACAAATTCAAGCTCGTCCTGAACGACAATTTTGATCCCAAGAAAGATTTTAAGAAATCCTTTAACTTCCGTTTCCGCGATTACGACGGACTCGTAAAGGAGTTTAAATCGTTCAGCCTGGAGCCCATCAATAAAGAGGCTTCCATCGTTGAAATAAAGTTAAAAGGGGGTAATACAGAAAAGCTGACCGATTTCCTTAATGCGCTCACCAAAGAGTATCTCGCAAAAGGGCTGGAACGTAAGAACATTGTTGCCAGTCGTACGATCGCCTTTATTGACAACGAACTGCAGGGAATCAGTGATTCCCTCAGGTCGTCGGAACAAGCGCTCATGGTCTTCCGCACAAACAAGGAGATCATGAACCTTGACGACGAAGCCAAAGGGGTTTTTGAGAAAATGATGCAGCTTCAGGATGAGAAAGCCATTCTCATTGTCAAGTCGAAGTACCTCGACAACATGAAAGCCTATATCGAGCAGAACCAGAAGCTTGATGAACTTATCGTGCCTGCTTCAATGGGTATCGATAATACGGTGCTCAACGACCTTACCATGCAGCTTACGACCCTCTATCAGAAACGGACTGAGACGGCACAGTTTTCCAGGGACAAGAACCCCGGGCTCAAGGCCATCGACCTGCAGATAGCAACCACGAAAAATGCTCTTTACGAAAATGTTAAAAGTGCGATCAATTCGAACAATATCGCTGTATCAGAGATCAACAACCGGATCGGGCAGATCAACAGCCGAATCAACCAGTTGCCGGAAACTCAGCGCGTGCTTTTCGGGATTGAGCGGAAATTCAAGCTGACCGATGCCATATATACCTATCTGCTTCAGAAAAGGTCGGAAGCCCAGATCACCCAGGCTGCCAATCTCTCCGACAATGAAGTTGTTGACCCTGCCAGAGGCGACGGTCTCTCCCCGGTCTTCCCCAAGAAGAGCCTGAACTACATCATTGCACTTATCCTCGGGATCATCCTTCCCATAATTTATATTCTCGGTAAGGATTATTTCAATGACACCATCATGGAGAAGGAAGACATTGAGAAGCTCACCAGTCTCCCCATTGTCGGACATGTGATCCACAATGACAAGCCCAGCAAGGTGGTTGTTATCGATTCTCCGAAATCCACCATTGCCGAGTCCTTCAGGTCGGTTCGTACCAACATTAATTACCTGCTGAAAGGGAAAGAGCGACAGGTGATACTTATCACCTCCGACATGGTGAGTGTCGGTAAAACTTTTACCTCAATCAACCTTGCTTCGATTTATGCACTTTATGGAAAGAAGACCCTGCTGATGGGTTTTGACCTCAGGAAGCCGAAGATCTACCAGGATTTCGGCCTTAGCAATACAGAGGGTATCAGCTCTTACCTGATCAATAAAAGCAAGCTCGAGGATATTATCCAGTATTCGGGTATTGAGAATCTCGACATCATCATGGCAGGACCGGTTCCCCCAAATCCTGCCGAGTTGATCGCCTCCGACAAGTGCACGGAAATGTTCAGCAAGCTAAAAGAGATCTACGATTATATCGTGATCGACACCCCTCCTGTCGGGTTGGTAACAGATGCATTCCTCCTCATGAAGCATGCCGATGCCAACCTCTTCCTGGTGCGTCAGGATTACACCCATAAAAAGGTGTTCGGATCCATCATCAGGGATATGGAGAAGCGCGATATTCCCAACCTGGCCATAATGATCAATGACGTGAAGCTGAACAAAAATTCGTATGATTACGGTTACGGTTACGGTTACGGTTATGGTTATGGCTACGGTTACGGTTACGGATATGGTTACGGGTATGGGTATGGTTATGGGTATGGTTACTATTCCGATGATAAGGATTCGAGCAAGAAGAAATCGGTTCTTCAGCGGATATTCGGCAAATCTTAAGCAGCAGAAGGGGAGAGATGAGTGATTATACATTGACTCACCTGAAGGAGCTGGAGTCGGAAGCAATCTACGTATTGCGGGAGGTGGCAGCTCAGTTTGAGCGTCCTGTTCTGCTTTTCTCAGGAGGCAAGGATTCGATTGTACTCGTACACCTGTCACGAAAAGCGTTCCATCCCGCAAAAATTCCCTTTCCCTTACTTCATATTGATACCGGGCATAACTTCATTGAGACAATTGAATTCCGCGATACCCTTGTTGAGAAGCTTCAGGCAAGGCTGCTGGTCGGCTCCGTGCAGGAATCGATCAATCAGGGACGTGCCGTTGAAGAGCAGGGTGTTAATGCAAGCCGCAATGTGCTGCAGACTGTTACATTGCTCGACACGATAGAAAAGCACAAATTTGATGCAGCCATCGGCGGAGCCCGGCGCGATGAGGAGAAGGCCCGTGCCAAGGAGCGTTTTTTTTCACACCGCGACGAGTTTGGCCAATGGGATCCCAAGAACCAGCGTCCCGAGCTCTGGTATACCTTTAACGGTAAAAAAAGGATGGGAGAGCATTTCAGGGTATTTCCCATTAGCAACTGGACAGAGATGGATGTCTGGCAGTACATCCTGGCCGAAAATATTGATTTGCCATCCATCTATTTTACCCACGAACGCGATGTCTTTTTCCGCGATGGAGTTTGGCTGGCAGCGGCTCCCTTTATGCAGCTCAAACCTGCTGAAAAGACCGAGCACCGACGGGTACGCTGTCGCACCGTCGGCGATATAAGTTGTACGGGTTTGTCTTTGTCGACAGCCGACAGCGTGGAAGACATCATCCAGGAAATTGCAGCTACCAGGGTTACCGAACGCGGCGGAAGATATGACGACCGTCGGTCGGAAGCAGCGATGGAAGACCGTAAAAAGGAGGGGTATTTCTGATGGAACCAACATTCTCGACAAAGGCCTACCTTAACATGGAGCTGCTGCGTTTCACAACCGCAGGCAGTGTCGACGACGGTAAAAGCACGCTGATAGGAAGGTTATTATATGACAGTAAATCGATCTTTGAAGACCAGCTGGATGCTGTAAAACGTGCCAGCATTCAGAAAGGGAGTGAGCACCTGAACCTCGCGTTGTTTACCGACGGCCTCCGCGCCGAGCGCGAGCAGGGAATTACCATCGACGTTGCCTACCGGTATTTTGCCACACCCAACCGTAAATTCATCATTGCCGATACCCCGGGCCATATCCAGTATACCCGCAATATGGTTACCGGAGCCTCCACTGCCAATGCCGCCATTGTTCTGATCGATGCCCGCAACGGCGTGATCGAGCAGACACACAGGCATGCCTATATCGCCTCCCTGCTTGGCATTCCGCATATCATTGTATGCATCAACAAGATGGATCTGATTGACTACCGGGAAGATGAGTATCAGAAAATCCTCAACGATTTTCAGTCATTTGCAACACAGATCTTCCCTGATCAGGACATGCGGTTTATCCCGATCAGCGCACTGCATGGCGATAATGTGGTGAAGCCTTCAGAGAAAATGCCATGGTATGATGGCGGAACGCTGCTGAGCGTGCTCGAAACCATACCCATCAGCCAGGACCACGACCTGGTTCATCCTCGTTTTCCCGTTCAGTTTGTCATCCGTCCTGAATCAGACGAATTTCATGATTACCGCGGTTATGCCGGCCGGGTTGCCGGAGGCTTTTTTCATCCTGGCGACAAAGTAGTTGTTCTTCCATCCGGGATCCATACAGAAATCTTAGCCGTCGATACGTTTTCGGGCCCGCTTGCCGAGGCCCATCCGCCCATGGCCGTGACAATCACTCTCAAACACGATATCGATATCAGCCGTGGCGACATGATTGCCGGCGCCGGAGACGTGCCAGAGTCGGGGTGCGATATTGTTGCCATGCTCTGCTGGATGAATCCAAAACCGTTGCAGGTTAATGGGAAATATGCCCTGAAACACACCACACGCGATGTAAAGTGCCTTTTGAAGGAGGTGGATTATGTTCTCAACATCAATACTCTCGAGAAGGTTTCTGACAATATGCAGGTGAAAATGAACGACATAGCCCAGGTTCAGTTAAAAACCACCAAGCCCCTGTTCTTCGACAAATATAAGGCCAACCGCATTACGGGAAGTCTTATCCTGATTGATGAAGCTACCAATGAAACGGTAGCTGCCGGCATGATCATCTGAAATCCTGGAAAATCCACAATATTTCAGGGAAATTTCAGTTATTCTGAATAGTTTTCTTATTCCCGAAATCCTGTATTCATGAAACTGCTCCGCTCAATTTTTTTATTCATTTTTTTGTTCCATGGGATAACATCCGTTCTGGGACAGGTTCCTATCGGACAATGGCGCGACCAGCTGCCTTACACGCTGTGCAATTCGGTAACCGAGGCGGGGAATAAGATCTACTTTTCGACCCCCTATGCTGTTTTCTATTTCGACAAGGACGACAACAGCGTAAATCGCATCACCAAGATCAATGGATTGTCTGATATCGGTATCAGTTGTATCAAATTCAACCCCGAATACAACACGATAGTCATTGCTTATACAAACGCAAATATCGACCTGATCAAAAACAATACGATCATCAATATTTCGGATATTAAGCGCAAACAAATTCTGGGAAACAAAACCATTAACAGCGTTTACTTTATCGGAAAATACGCCTATCTCTCATGCGGATTCGGGATTGTGGTCCTCGATATTGAGAAAGAGGAGATTCGTGAAACTTACTACATAGGGAAGGATGGCAGCCAGGTTAATGTACTTTGCATGGTAATGGATGATAAAGACAGTCTGTTTGCTGCTTCCGACAGAGGTATTTATAAAGCATATTCGAAAGATCCCAACCTTGCCAATTTTGCCTCCTGGCGCAAAGATCCTGCCATTGACACAACCGCCAAATTCAATACGATCACCTTTTTCAATGGAAAGGTCTTTGTGAATAAGCAAAAAGGTTCGGCGCTCGCCGATACCATTTACACGTATGCCAGCGGGAAATGGAACCTTTGGGAACGGCCGTTATACAATCCGGTCATGAGACTGGAATCGAACAGCAAATACCTTCTCGTATCCTATAATTACTTCGTTAAGGTGTTTAATACCAGCCTGGAGCAAACCTCCGATATATGGAGCTACTATCCGGGAAATCCATTCCCGCAGGATGCCATCGCCGATAAAAATGATTATGTATGGGTTAGCGATACTTATGCCGGGGCCATCTCCTACAACATGGCCACAACTGTCGTACAGCCCATTTTACTGAGCGGACCCCTCACCGCAAAAGCGTTCGCAATGATCTGCAACGGGAATGACCTCTATATTGCACCCGGCGGGCGCGACGCCTCCTATATCCCTCTTTTCAACTCACCCCAGATTTATCACTTTAACAGTACAAACTGGAATAACATTGCCGGGTATAACAACCCGCTGATTAACCAGACCCACGACATTGACTGCATTGCCGTTGATCCTTTTGATCCTGCGCATGTTTTCGCCGGAACTTACGGAACCGGATTGCTGGAACTGAGAAATGACTCAGTTATCAGGCGGTTTACTGAAGGCAACAGCACGCTGAGGCATCATACCGGAAACCCCGATACTTCTGATGTACGTGTTGGTGGTGCCACTTTCGATGCAAGCGGAGCCCTCTGGGTAGTGACCTCCCACAATAACAACTGTCTTTCGATGAAAAAAGGCGATGTATGGACAGGGTTCACCATCCCGATTGTTAATGAAAATGACCTGGGTCAGATTCTGGTGAATTCACTGGGACAGAAGTGGATCCAGATGCGTTACGGCAACCTGAATCCTTACTCTATCCTTGTATTTGATGATAACAACACCCCAGGCAACCCAAATGACGACAAGTCGATCAAGCTGAATTCTGCCGTCGGAAACGGCAATATCCCGGGGAATATCGTTTTTGCCATGGCGGAAGATAAAAAAGGGGAGATCTGGATCGGAACAGAAAAGGGTGTTGCGGTATTCTATTCACCTGAAAATATTTTCACAGGAAGTAATTTCGACGCCCAGCGGATTCTTGTCCAGCAGGGAAGTTATGTTCAGTATCTGCTGGAAAATGAAACTGCCACTGCCATCGCCATCGACGGCGACAACCGGAAATGGATCGGTACCGACCGCGGAGGTGTTTTCCTTTTTTCGGAAGACGGAACACAGGAGATCTACCATTTCACTGCCGAGAACAGTCCGCTCTTATCAAACCGCATTACCGGGATTGCCATTAACAATGACGGTGAGGTCTTTTTCGGAACCGACAACGGCGTGATCTCTTTCCGCAGTACAGCTACGCCGGGTGGCGACACGAATGAGAATGTGTTTGCCTTCCCCAATCCGGTTAAATCAGAATACGATGGATACATTGCCATCAAAGGACTTGTTAACCAGGCCCAGGTGCGCATCACCGACATTTCCGGAACACTTATATATTCCACCAGAGCCGAAGGCGGACAGGCCATCTGGAACGGCCGGAATTTCGACGGGAGAAAGGCGCAAACCGGTGTTTACCTGGTGTTTGCTTCCAACGAGGACGGCAAAGAGAAGGTGGTGACAAAAATCCTGATCATCAACTGATGCTCCATCAGACCAAAGGCATCGTATTTCATTCATTAAAGTATTCTGAGAGTAGTTTGATTGTAAAAATCTACACCGAGCTTTTCGGTTTGCAGTCATACCTCTTCCGGGGAATCAGGAGTTCAAAGTCAAAAACAAAACCTGGTCTTTTTCAGCCACTTACACTTCTTGAACTCGTCGTCTATCACAAGGAGAAGCACTCTTTGCAGTCGGTGAAAGAGATACGGCTGTCGCATCCGTTCCATATGATACCGTTCGATATCAGGAAAAGCTCTGTAGCTCTCTTTATCGATGAATTGTTGTATCGCTCCATCAGGGAGGAGGAGGCCAATCCCGACCTTTTTGAATTTATCTGGGAGTCTTGCTTGTTGCTCGACAGCATTGAGGAGCCTGTGACGAACTTTCACCTCATATTTGCGCTGCAACTGGCGATTCACCTGGGAATTACGCCGCAGCAGAACCATGATTCCGGATCTCCCATTTTTAATCTGAGGGAAGGATTGTTCCAGAAGTCTGTTCCAGATCATCCGCATTACCTTGATCCTGAGAACAGCAAGGTATTTCTTGCACTGCTCAACACGCCATTGCCCATGCAGTCATCGCTGGAATTTAAACCGGATGTCCGTTCCGGGTTGCTTGAAACGATCCTGCTGTATTACCGGCTACACCTCCCCGGATTCAAGGGGCTGAAGTCGCACCACATCCTGCACACCGTTTTATCGTAAATCCGTATCTTTGCGGAAAATATGGCAAAATGACGACAGGATTAAGCGAACAGGAGATCATCCGCAGAAATTCATTGAACGAACTGATAAGGCTGGGAATAAACCCCTACCCTCCCGATACTTTTGAGGTGAATGTGCGCACAGCCGACATTAAAAATAACTACCTGAATGACACGACTCTGTACCAGGAGGTAACCATTGCCGGCCGGATCATGAGCCGCCGTATTATGGGAGCTGCATCGTTCGTTGAACTGATGGATGAAGCCGGCCGTATCCAGTTGTATGTTAAGCGCGACGACATCTGTGAAGGCGAAGATAAAACCCTCTACAACACCGTATTCAAAAAACTCCTCGATATCGGTGACATTATCGGGATAACCGGTTATGTGTTTATCACCCAGATGGGTGAAATCACGATCCATGTTAAGTCGCTCAGACTGTTGTGCAAGTCGCTCCGCCCTCTGCCCATTGTAAAGGAGAAGGAGGATTCTGTTTTTGATGCATTTACCGATCCCGAACAGCGCTATCGCCAGCGGTATGTCGACCTTATCGTGAATCCTCATATCCGGGAGACCTTCATCAAACGTACCGTTCTTATCAATTCGATGCGTGGTTACCTGAATGCAAAGGGCTACCTCGAGGTGGAAACCCCGATCCTGCAACCACTTTATGGTGGCGCAGCGGCGCGCCCCTTTAAAACACACCACAACTCCCTCGACATGACCCTCTACCTGCGCATTGCCAATGAGCTTTACCTGAAGCGACTCATTGTTGGCGGATATGATGGCGTGTACGAATTTTCGAAGGATTTCCGCAACGAGGGGATGGACAGGTTTCATAACCCCGAGTTCACCCAGATGGAGCTCTATGTGGCTTATAAGGATTATGAGTGGATGATGAACCTTGTGGAAGAGATGGTTGAGAAAATTGCCATCGACCTTCATGGAACCACCGTTGTGCAGGTAGGCGAAAACATGGTCGACTTCAAGCGCCCCTGGAAGCGGTTTACAATGTACGAAGCCATCGAACATTTTACCGGAATCAGCATTGAAGGTAAAAATGAGGATGAACTTGGAGCCATTGCAAAGCAGCTGGATGTTCCCATCGACCGCACAATGGCCCTCGGAAAAATCATCGACCAGATCTTTGGAGAGAAGTGTGAACCCTTCCTGGTACAGCCGACATTCATCACCGACTACCCTGTTGAAATGTCGCCACTGGCTAAGAAGCACCGCAGCAAGCCTGGTCTTGTCGAGCGGTTTGAAGCAATCTGTAACGGAAAGGAGCTCTGCAACTCCTTCTCCGAGCTAAACGACCCCATCGACCAGCG
>CAYHCQ010000006.1:0-42495 GCA_964355115.1 uncultured Prolixibacteraceae bacterium
TAACCCTACCGCCTCCGGCAAGATGCACACGGGAACCATTTATTTCAAGCGCGATAAATCAAAAGGAATAATAAATTTCCTTTGGAAAAGCACCCTGAGCGGACTAAAATCAACCATGGGCTTTAACTCCAAGGCACAGAAAGAGATCATCAAACACGAAAAGCAGCAGAAGAAGTAAAAATTTGCGTAATTTTAGCACGCATTTGTAACCTATGCTGCAACAGGAAGAACGTTATTATCAGCGCCGGATCGCTACCTCTTATGTTACCACGATCATCAGCATTACCCTGGTACTTTTTCTACTGGGTTTTCTGGGCATGATCATACTTCACGCCAAAAAACTGTCGGATTATGTGAAGGAAAATATCGGCTTCTCGATCATGATACGCGAAGGGGTGAAGGAGTCGGGAATCTTTGAGATCAAGAAGCGGCTCGATGCAGCCGGTTACGTGAAATCATCGGAGTATGTTACCCGTGAGCGCGCTGCCGATAAACTTCAGGATGAACTCGGAGAAGATTTTATCGGGTTCCTGGGATACAATCCCCTGCTCCCAAGTATCGAATTAAGGATAAAGGCCCCCTATGCCAATTCCGACTCGCTGGCGAAGATCGAAACACGGCTTATGGCCATTCCTGAGGTGAAAGAGGTGTTTTACCAGAAATCGCTGGTCGATATCATCAATCAGAATCTTGAAAAAATCAGCCTTATCCTGCTTGGCTTCACAGGAGTCCTGCTTTTTATCGCCATCGTCCTGATTAACAATACAATCCGGCTTATGGTCTACTCAAAACGGTTTTTAATCCGCAGTATGCAGCTTGTCGGAGCCACCGAAGGATTTATCCGTAAACCCATCCTGATACGCAGTCTGTCCCACGGATTTATCAGCTCACTTATTGCCATAGGCATGCTTGTGCTTGTAACTTTTTTTGCAGTTGACCAGATGCCCGAATTGCTTGAACTGGAAGACCCGCTCATCCTGGGGGCTCTCGTGATCGCGATTATTTCACTCGGCGTTCTGCTGTCGTGGACATCCACCTGGCTCGCTGTGCGCAAATACCTGCGAATAAGTACCGATCTGCTCTACGCATGATTGTTTGAAAAGATTACTTACCTTTGCCCCTCCAATTCCTACAGTGTCATGGAAAAGTTCAAGAAAAAAACCACCTCCGAAAAACATACCGAAGCGACCACAAAACAGCCTGCTTTTTCGGCCCGGGTGGGTGAATTTGCCTTCGGTAAAGAAAACTACCGGCTTATGCTCATCGGCCTGGCTTTCATCGTTGTCGGGTTTCTCCTTATGATCGGCGGCGGTTCCGACGATCCCAACAAGTTCAGCGAAGAGCTTTTCAGTTTCCGCCGGCTTACCCTTGCCCCCGTGATGATCCTGGCCGGATATGTGATTGAGATTTTTGCAATCATGAAAAAACCGAAGGATTAATGACTTTTCTCCAGGCGATAATCATTGCCATCGTGGAAGGGATAACCGAGTTTCTGCCGGTTTCTTCGACGGGGCACATGATCATTGCGCAAAGCATCCTGGGCGTGCAGAGTACCGATTTCGTCAAAGCCTTTACCGTTAACATTCAGTTCGGAGCCATCCTCTCAGTGATCGTTCTCTACTGGAAGCGTTTTTTTCAAAGCTGGGACTTCTATTTCCGCCTTTTTGTTGCCTGCCTGCCACTGGTAATCGCCTACCTGCTCGAAAAACAGATCGATACGATGCTCGAGAGTGTGATGGTCGTGGCTGTTGCCCTGTTGCTCGGAGGGATCCTCCTGATTTTTGTCGACAGCTGGTTCGACCGGCCCGAAAACGACAATACCAAACTGACCTATAAAAAGGCTCTTATAATCGGGTTCTTTCAGATCATCTCGGTCATTCCCGGAGTCAGCCGTTCGGCCGCCACCATCGTCGGGGGTATGAGTCAGAAACTCAGCCGTAAAGCCGCGGCCGAATTCTCATTTTTCCTGGCCGTTCCTACAATGTTCGCAGCCTCTCTCCTGAAACTGATTGGAAACTATAAACTGATCTCAGCCGATAACATTAACCTTCTGCTGGTCGGAAATGTTGTATCCTTCATTGTCGCACTCATTGCCATCAAATCATTCATTGCATTCCTTACACGCTACGGATTTAAATGGTTCGGATATTACCGCATCGCGGTTGGCCTTGCCATAATCATCCTGCTGCTCACCGGTCAAAGTCTAACCATACTCTGATGTCATTCCAGTTTGAGCAGGGAGAGATACTCCTGGTCGACAAGCCCCACACATGGACATCCTTCGATGTGGTGGGCCGCCTCCGGTCACTGATCCGTACCCATCTTGGCATAAAAAAGATAAAGATCGGACATGCCGGCACCCTGGACCCCCTTGCAACGGGACTTCTCATTATGTGTACGGGAAAATTTACAAAACGCATCGACGAATACCAGGCATTCGAGAAGGAATATACCGGAACCCTGCGACTCGGGGCAAACACCCCTTCGTTCGACCTGGAGACGGAAGAGAATCAGACCTTCTCCCTTGATGGTATAACCGATGAAAAAATCAGGGCTGCCGCAATTCAGCTAACCGGCACGTTTGATCAGATACCCCCTTCATATTCAGCCAAGTGGATCGATGGCCGCCGTGCCTACATGTTTGCCCGGAAAGATATTGAAATCGAGCTGAAGGCCAGGAACGTTACCGTCATCGATTTTGAGATAACGCGGATAGCCCTGCCTGAGGTCGACTTCCGGATTGCCTGCACCAAAGGTACCTATATTAGGGCACTGGCAAGGGACATGGGCCTTATCCTGGGCTGTGGCGCCCACCTTTCGGCCCTTTGCCGGACCCGGATCGGACAATATCACCTACGGGATGCATACCAGCTTACCGATATAGAAGAAATGCTCCGCTCCTCAGCGCAACACCCGGAGTAAATTATCATAACTTTGCGGGAAGATCGTTAAACTCTTTATCCTAAGGTTATTTAACCATGAAACCCTCTCCCCTTTTTTCCATCCGCAGGCTGAGCATCTTCTGCATTACAGGCCTCTTCATTCTCAGTTGCGGGACCATCTTTGTATTAACAACAAAAAAAGCAGAATCCGACAAGCGGAAGAAATTTGAAACCACACTTCTGGAGATAAATAAAAGCGCACCACTGGGAAAAAAGAATGAAAAAACCGGCGGGCACGGGAAGGACCAGCCAGGGATGGACCAGCCCGGAATGGATCAGCCCGGGATGGCGGCATTCCACGAATTCCTGATGACCTTCGATCCGGCTACGGGAAGCATCCCCAGGGAGCGTATGCTAACGGCCATGAACCAGACGAAGGTCATGCAAACACAGAAAAATTCGTCGACGATACAGTGGTCTGGATACGGAGCCAATATGGGGGGCCGCACCCGAATGATAATGTACGATCCAAACGATCCCACCCAAAAGAAGGTCTGGGCAGGCGGGATTACCGGGGGTTTATGGTACAATCAGGATATTACCTCTCCTACCAGTGCCTGGGTGCCGGTGGGGGATTTCTGGAGCAACCTCTCCATCCGTTGCATGACTTACGATCCGAATAACAACCAGGTGTTCTATATCGGCACCGGCGAGGTTGAGACTGCCATGCAGACTTATCGCGAAAGTTCCGGCCTGGGAACCGGCATCTGGAAATCGGCCGACGGCGGGCAGACCTGGAGCCAGCTTCAGACAACCACAGGTTTTGCCTATGTGACGAAGATTATCGTCCGTTCCGAAAACGGGAACAGTGTGATATATGCAGGTGTTGCCTCGGGCCTGTACAAGGAATCAAATCACCAGAGTCAGCCCACCGACGGGCTCTATCGTTCCGATGACGGGGGAAACTCCTGGAACCAGGTACTCCCCGACATCAACGGGTCAACGGTTCCCTATGCTGTAAGTGATATAGCAGTGGGAGCCGACAGCCGGATTTACGTTGGCTCGCGCCCTAACCTGAATGGTGAAGGAGCGGCAACACTGCTTTTTTCCGACGACGGACTGAACTGGACAGTAAACGACCAGTATCTTACTGAAATTCAGAACAGCCCATCCAACAACATCCCGGGCCGGGTTGTTCTGGCCGCAGCTCCCTCCAACAGCAATGTAGTTTATGCCCTCATTGCCTCGGGATACATCAATTCAGCGAACAATTTCAAGTATTTTAACTGTCATCATGTCCTGCGGTCGGCCAATCGCGGTCAGACATGGACAAAACAAAGCATCCCCTCCGACATCACATCGGGGAACAATTTTGCCACCATCGCCTGGCATGCACTCGATATTGCAGTCGATGAGAACAATGCCGACCGCATATTCGCCGGAGGCCTCGATATGCACAAGTCAGTAAACGGTGGCATTTCCTGGACAAGGATCAGCGACTGGGCGAAAATGTACAGCGGTGGCGGACCCGACTATCTCCACGCCGACCAGCATGCCATTGTTTTTAAGCCCGGCTCTTCCAGTGAAATTCTATTCGGCACCGACGGGGGAGTCTTTTACACCGCAAACGGCACAGGCTCGGCCCCTGCCATGGAGGAGCACAACAGCAACTACAATACCTTGCAGTTTTATACCTGTGCAATCCATCCTTCGGCAGGTACCGACCTTTTTTATGGCGGACTTCAGGACAACGGCACGCTTCATTACACAGGCAATCCACTTACCATTTTCGACATGGTGAGCGGCGGTGATGGCGCATACTGTTTCTACGACAATGACAATCCGGCCCTTACCATAACTTCGGTCTATTACAACCAGTATTATATTTTCATGAACGGAGGGTTCCTGAATACAACTTCCAACTGGACAAGCGGCACATTCATAAGTCCGGCCGATTTTGACTATAAACTCAACACTATCTATTGCAATGCTGTTGATTATGTAGGCAATTATCAGGATCATCTCCTGCGCCTTACCAATCTCACCGGTAATATTGTTGGCTCCTACCTTACAATGGGGACCGGTTCCGGTGTCTGCTTTTCTGCAGTTAAATACTCCCCGTGGTCTCCTGCCGGCAAAGCCACCCTGTTTGTGGGATCGCAGTCGGGACGGCTTTTTAAGGTCACCGAAGCACAATCAAATAGCCCGGTTGTTACAGAGTTTACCGGAACAGGTTTCCCGCTGGCAAACCTCTCGGGTATTGCTGTTGGCGGATCCGAAGACACACTGATGGTTACCTTCTCCAGTTACGGCGTAGCCTCTGTTTTTAAAACCTTTGATGGAGGCCAGTCGTGGCAGAATGCAGAGGGGAACCTGCCCGATATGCCCATCCGGGGGGCCATCTTCCATCCGCAGTCGGGCCGCCATGCATTGCTTGCCACCGAAACGGGGGTGTGGGAATCCAATGACCTGGGGCAGGGCACAACAGTGTGGACACCGGTAAACAACGGCATGGCCAACGTGCGGGTCGACATGCTTCAGGTGCGCACTGCCGATAATACGGTACTCGCTGCCACACATGGCCGGGGTCTTTTCACCACCATCTGGGACGTTGTTACCGGCCTTGCTGAAAACACCCTGATTTCACAAAGGGTATTTCCCAATCCCACCAAAGATTTCGTCACGGTGAGGGCCAGTCTGAAAAGTGATGGGATCGCTGAGCTCAATGTATACGATCACGCCGGGAATATTGTAACCAGCCGTCAGGAACAGAGTTCCGCAGGATTATTTACATGCCGGCTCGATCTTACGGGACAGCCACGCGGAATCTATTTTATTACAATGAAGGTTAACGGCAGGATAGTTTTCACGGAAAAAACGGTAAGAATTTAATACTGAAGTAATTCTCATGGAACGCATCTCATATCCATTGTTTTCCGACGACTATTTCATGAATGAAGCCCTGAAGGAGGCCAGGAAAGCCTTCGAAAGAGACGAGGTTCCCATTGGCGCCGTGGTGGTGTGCGACAGGAATGTCATAGCCAGGGCCCATAACCTTACCGAAACCCTGAACGATGTTACTGCACATGCCGAAATGCAGGCATTTACTGCCGCCTCCGGCTACCTGGGCGGAAAGTACCTTGACGAATGTACCCTCTATGTCACACTCGAACCCTGCGTGATGTGTGGCGGAGCAGCCTTCTGGGCACAGGTAGGCAAGATTGTCTATGGCGCATCTGACGAAAAGCGGGGATATTCACGACTCGGCAACTCTCTGCTGCATCCGAAAACCGTGGTACAAGGCGGAGTTCTCGCTAAAGAATGCAGTGATCTGATTAAACATTTCTTTAAAGACAAACGAAAATTATGGTAAACCTCGAAAACCTGCTCAATATCGACAACCTGTTAAATTTCACCAATGATATTTTTCAGAAAAAGGAGGTCAGGACGCTGTTACAGGAGGTCTCTGAAGTGGCACAATACCTTTGGGAGCGAAGCTGGGCCGAACGTAATGCCGGAAATATCTCGGTAAGGGTAACCGGTCATTTTACCGAGAAGGAGCTCGACCGCCTGGGTGTTTATCCGTTTCTGCCACTCCATAAAAGCTATCCCGACCTCGGACGTCAGCTTTTCCTGGTGAGCGCGACCGGAGCACGAATGCGTGATACGGCAAAAAACCCTGCAGCCAACGTGTGTTTTGTTTTTGTTAACGAACCCGGAACAGCCTATCATATCATTAGCCAGCCCGGAGAGGAAAACGCCATGAAACCTACATCCGAACTGGCGACACATCTGGCCATTCAGCAGATGCTGCTGCAAAAAAAGGCCCCCGAAAGCGTGGTGCTGCACACCCATGTACTGGAACTGATAGCGCTTACCCAGCTTCCGCAATTTAAATCGGAAGAGGCCGTGAACAATCTGCTCTGGGGCATGCATCCCGAAACCATCCTCTTTGTGCCCGATGGCGTAGGATTTATCCCCTATACCCTTCCCGGATCGGAGAAAATTGCCCAGGCTACACTTAAAGGGCTTGAAAACCACCGTGTAATACTCTGGGAAAAACATGGCTGCATGGCTGTCAGCAACAGCCTGGCGGAAGCATTCGACACCATCGACATACTTGCAAAATCGGCCAAAATCTATTTTCTGAGCAAATCCACCGGCATCGAGCCGGAAGGCTTGTCAAACGATCAGTTAAGAGAGATTGGAAACAGTTTTCCGGCGAAGGTTGAGTAGGTGCGGGTTAGTTTTTTTTATTTGATAGGTCAATTATACGGTATTCTTTTGTATATTAGTGCTCCCTTTCTCCCGATGGACACAACAAAAGTAGTAATCTTTGAAGATGAGTTCCTGCTGGCCAATGACCTGAAGCGGCAGCTTTCCCAGTATGGGTATGAGGTTTCTGCTATGTTTAAAAAGGCAGAGGATGGCTTGAATTATCTGGCTCTTGAACATTCAACCATCCCGGATGTGGTTTTGATGGATATCTCGCTGGCCGGAAAGATGAGTGGTCTTGATGCAGCCGTGGTTATTGGTGAAAAATACAGCTGTGCTTTGGTTTTTCTGACAGGCTTAAGCCAGATCGCGGTTTTTGAGGAGACTTTCAGATCAAGGCCCCATGCATTTCTCCTTAAGCCTTTCGACGCGCAACAGGCCGTTGTAAGCATCCGGCTCGCCGTGTACCAAAAGACACTTGAAATACAGTTACTAAAATACCAGAAAGAGCTGGAATTAAAGGTGCATGAACGTACCCTGGAGCTTGAAAAGGCCCGCGACGAGGCAGAGGAGGCCAACAAACTGAAAAACAATTTTCTTTCAAATATCAGCAGCCAGATCCGGGAACCCATGTATGGCATCCTGGGAATAACGGCCATGATGAAGGAAGAGATCCAGGATAAGCCGCAGCTTCAGAAGCACATTCAGTATATCGATGATAATGCCCGTCACCTGTTTTCGTTACTCAATAAAATTGCCGAATTAAGCAATGACCGCAACACCAAATCAGTCACTTCCTGAGATTCTGCTCCTCGAAGATGACTTTGCCACCACGAGCATCCTCCGCATCTGGCTGAAGGGGATCTGCAACATTACAGCCGTTGCCGACGGAGTATCCACCCTCACCGCCATCGAAAACCTTCTACTCAAAAACAGGGTGTTCGACCTGATGCTCTTCGATATTAATATTCCTTTTCCCTGGAACGGACTCACCCTTATGGAGGAGATCTGCAAGCGATTCGAAGCGTATGAAAACGTTCCGTTCATTGCACAAACGGCCTATGCCATGCCACAAGACCGGGACAGGCTGTTGTCGGCGGGTTTCTGTGATTATATGGCCAAACCACTCAACCGCGAACTCCTCATCAGGATGGTACAGGGCCACCTATAACACAGAATATTATTGCCTGAAGACCTTCCTGGCCAAAGTGAAGTTGTTGCCTGAAATGCGGACAATATAGAGACCGCCTGGCAATGCAGACAGGTCAATTACCGACCGGGTCCCCTGTATCGTCGTCTCAAGATATTTCCTTCCATCAACACCGTAGAGTTCCACCTTGCACGGATCCTGGTTTACATCTGAAAGGGCTATGATCAACTTATCCTTTACCGGATTGGGATAGATCAGTACTCCAGATCCGGCATCCTCATTAACGCCGAGCGGGGCGGATGTCGCCACATTCGAAATCGAACTCTCTTCTGAACCTGATTTCAGCGAAGGATTGCAGGGTTCAAGCCTCACGACGCCGATATAATAGGTCGCCAGTCCGCTGGTGGTATACAGGTCGGTATAGGAATCAACGTTGGAGGCAACGGAATCAATAAGAACCCATGGGCCGGCACTGAGTTTCCTGTAAATCTTGTAGGTTTTGAATTCAAACCCCAGATAATGATTCCAGATAAGGTTGAAACCGAAAATGCCGGGATTGATGTTCAGGTGAATCGATTTGTGAGCAGGGCCTTTTTCGCCTTCATGGCCGGAAGTATCCACGATACTGAGTGCATACCGGAACGATTTTACCAGCGGGTTCGAGTTAGTATCGATGAAAATGCTGAAAGCAGCGTAAGGCACTTCGGCGATTTTTGAAAAGACGTTGTTCTGGTAAGTCTCCTTGTAGATATTGAATTGTTCAATATGGCCTGAAACAGGTTTGTTCCAGATCAGCTTGTTCCTTTGTGAAGCTGTATCGAAAGTCACCATACAGAGGTTTCCGGCAGGGGGGTAACCCGATGTACTTACAACCGCAACCCCTTCCATATGCCTTGAACATTCACTGCCATCAACATATGCCAGGCATGTATAATTTCCGGGCTGGTTGATGAGGCCGAAAGAGATGGGGTTTCCGGTTCCCGTTACATGAATGCCGGCATACTGGCCGTTTTTAAAGAGTTTGTAAATGATATTGACCTGCGAACCGCTAAGTCCTACGGCTACTCCTGCTCCGCCTGCCGGCAATGTGCCTCCGCCGGTCATGTGGAATACAGCAGGCTGTTCAACGATAATTACCGGAAGGGTCTTGGTACAGGTTTGGCCTTCCCAGTGGATGGAGAGGACAACATGTTTTTCACCCGGGGTGGTCCACTGAACAAAATAGGGGCCCTGGCCCGATCCCGAGAGCACATTGGCTCCATCGAAATTCCAAGTATATGTCGCATTGACCGAAGCGCCGCCGGTATAGGTGATTTTAACCTCCTGCAACACGCACGCCTTTGTGGCAACAGTGAATTCGCAGCTGAGTGTTAAGGGCACATCCTGAGCGAAAGTCGCAGCAGAGGCGAAAAGCATCAGGATCAAAAACAGAAATGAGTATACTTTTTTCATGGCAACTAGTTTTGGTTCAGGTTATAAAGATAATGGTATTTTCATAACAGACAATTATTTCACAATAAAGTTGTCTGAAGGATGGCGCGAATATCAGCGAAGTTCATACCGGCAACACAATAATAGTAACTATCTTTGTTTTCCCGGGACGTTAGCTCAGCCGGTTCAGAGCGCATGCTTCACACGCATGAGGTCACTGGTTCGAATCCAGTACGTCCCACGTCAAAATCAACTACTTATGAAAATTCCGTAAGTGGTTTTTTCATTTATTGAATACATATAAACCTACCCGATTTCGATACGGCAAATAATTATTTCATTACCCCCAATGGTCGGTTCGCCGGGAAGAGTTCAAGTGAATAAACAACTGTTTTTTTGTCAGATGAGAGAGGAATAAATAATATCCGGTTACTTTTTTCCGGCGTAAATTTTGAATGACCCGATCCTTTTTTTATGCAGGAAATGGGTGACGGAGGTTTTTAAAACCCCCAATCCGTAGATCGAGCTTCTCCTGAAGTTGATGGAGGAGGCCTCCGGGAAATATTTGGTCGGGCAGGTGATCTCGGCAATCTCGAAACCGGCCATGAAGATCTGCGAAAGCATCTGGTTGTCAAATACGAAATCATCGGAGTTTGCCTGGTAGTTGATGGTTGTGAGCACCTCACGTGAAAAGGCACGGTAACCGGAATGGTATTCGGAGAGTTTCTGGTTGATGAGGATGTTCTGGGTCATGGTGAGGATCCGGTTGAAGAAGTATTTGTACTTCGGCATGCCTCCGCGTAAAGCACCACGACCCAGGATGCGGGAACCTATCACAACAGGATAGAGGCCGCTGGCGATCATGTGGGACATGGCGGGGATGAGTTTGGGCGTGTACTGGTAGTCGGGATGTAACATGATCACAATGTCGGCACCCAGACTGAGCGCTTTGTCGTAACATGACTTCTGGTTCCCCCCGTATCCTTTGTTCGTGTTGTGCCGAACCAGGTGTTCAACGCCAAGGGAATTGGCCAGCGCCACTGTATTATCGGTGCTGGCATCGTCGACTACCACGAACTCATCAACAAGTTCGAGGGGAATTTCTGCTATCGTTTGCTGAAGGGTTTTTTCTGCATTGTACGCAGGGAGCACGACTATGATTTTCTTATTGTATAACATGGAAAGAGTACGCTTTGAGACTTATGAACCTTTCTTATTTGATACAAAGATAGAATTTTAAGCGAAATTTTACGGGCAGATAAAAAACCTCAATCCTGATAATTTAAAATAAGATTAAATACAAATAACATAATATTATCGTATCTTGCGCCACTATTTTAATTAACCGAGTATTTATTTAAAACCGTTGATATGAAGAAGTATATGATGTTGCTGGCAATTGCCGGATGTTTCGCAGTAAACGCCTTTGCCCAGACCAATACCGGAAGCACGCCACTGGCGGTTGAAGGATTGATGATTATGCCCAAGCAGGGGATGGAGGAGAAGTTCGAAGCGGCCGTAGTGGCACACAACAAAAAGTTCCATCCTGAAGGTCCCTACGTGGCCGGATTGAGGAAGATCGAATATGGCCCAAAGACTGGCTGGTATGTATGGGTTTTTGGCCCGGTTCCTTATGGTTCGCTCGATACACGTCCTACAAAGGAGAATGGTCACCAGGAAGACTGGACAAACACAATTGATCCGCTGATCGCAGAGTACGGCCCGGCGGGTTTCTGGAATTACAATAACGATCTTTCCTACGGACTGGATATCTTCAAGAAGGCAAAGCACTACGAATCGTGGGGCGTTGACCTCAAGCCCAAGCAGTATTACCGCTTCAAGGCGCTGACCGCGAAGCTGAAAAAAGCCTATGAATCGCTTGGAAACACCGCCTTCATCGTGCTCGAAAATAATCTGCATTTCAAAGAGGGTCCCGATATTATCCTGATCTGGACTTTTAACACTTACAGCGACTGGCAGAAGGATCCGGGCCCCAAGGCCGCCTACGAAAAAATTAACGGCGAAGGTTCCTGGCAGTCCGCTATGGACGAGTGGATGGATATAATCAACGGGTACAATTCTGATATCAGAACCAATATCCAGTAAATCAGCAAATTAATTCAAATTCTTCGTTTCAGGGCTGACCGGCATTCCAGATGGTCAGCCCTGAAACGTTTTCGGGACTGACGACTTCAATCCTGAGAACAGCATGGTACAGTTAAGTCCCACCCTGGGAAACTACGACAACAAAATCTCGGCCGGTATCCCTAATTCATTGTGAAACAGCCGGGCAAGTTCCAGGGTAAGAGGTTTGCGTTTATTCAGAATTGCCGACACATAACCCTTTGAACCCGCTTTACCTACGAAATACTTGTTCTTGATCCCCAGATCCTGCATCTTATTTTTTATGGCATCGATGGGATCCGGCATTGGAATCGGATAGTGCTGATCTTCATATTGTTTTATCAAAAGAAGTACTATCTGAAGTTTATTTCCTTCAGGAGTTTCCGGGGAAGCCTTTTTGTCAAACATTTCATCAGCCCAGTCAAGATATTGCTGATATTCCTTTAAGGATGTGATGATTTTCAGGTTCATGTTCGCTTTCTTTTAATCGTTGCAACTGTAATATCGGTTTCATTATATTCTGCATGTGTACCAAACCACTTTATCTGGATGGCTTTAAATTGAAAAACAATCCTTACAACCAAACGGAATTTGTTGCCCATGATATTAAACACAACCCTGTCGTCGGTAACCAGGCTTGCATTTCCATACACTTTTTTAAGTTCGTTAAAATTTCTGAACTCTGATTGAACCAACTCATGATACCACTCCTGCAAAGCCAATGCTGCAATAGGATATTTTTTACAATAATCCAATAAGGTTTTACGGGCAATGATATTAAACATGAGGCAAATATACAAAAAAGTTTTCTGTCAGAAAACATATTTGTCAAAATATTTTTGAAAGCAGGGTGAAGTTACCCAGATTCACACTTTATACTGATCTGCCATTTGTGCAATTGTTGCCTTTAGTTTTGTCCTGAGTGCGACTGGGGAGAGAAGGGTAACATCCTTTCCATAACCCAGGATAAAGGCAATAAATTCATAGGTGGGATGCACTTCGAAGCTGAAAACCACGCGCTCTTTTGTTTCCCTGACTATTTTCTGGCTTGAATGGATGGGTTGGGTCAACAGGTACTGTGCCTGCTGTTTTCTGAATGCCAGTTTGATTACAGGCGGTTTTTCCTGCGGGGCGATCATGCCGATGGTATGTTTGAAGTACTCTTTGGCATTGAATTCCGACAGGCGGAATGGAACCTGGGTAATTTCAAGTGATTTGACCCGGTCGAGGCCGAATGTCCTGATCTCATTGATCGCATCGTCGAGTCCTACGATGTACCAGCGGTTCCTGTACTCCTTAAGCAGGTAGGGATGAACAATGCGGATTGCTGCTTCCTGCTTTGAGAAGGACCGGTGGCAGATTTTCAGGACCTGCCTCTCCTTGATGGCGCTGATAACGGGTTCAATGAATCCCGAACCTTCAATATACACGGGCGTTTCAAACTGCACATACTCTTCAAACTCTTCCTGGCTGAGAAGGCGGCGCACATCCACCACGTCGAGGATCCGGTCGATGGCTTCGGCATATCTGCCAACGATCGAAAACCCCCGGAACTGGCGCAGGATACGCGCGGCGAATTCGATTGCGTCGATATCGGCATCTTTCAGCATGATGTTGCTGATGGAATATCCCGGGTCGGTATAAAAATAGCCCCGGTTAAGCCGGTCGTAGGCGATCGGTGCATAATAACCAGGCTCAGGCATCTCCTTCATGGCCCTCAGGTCCTTTTCTATGGCTGAGAGAGAAATGGATCGTTCGAGCCGCTCCCGGCACTTTTCGAGAAGGTAGTCCAACGACGGATATGGACGCTGCTTATTCCGCAGACAGGCATCAATGACCTGGTAACGGATGAATGAGTTTTTCGACAATGGCATAGTTCTCCGGATAAATATTTTCAAAGATAGGGAAGAAATTTTCACTCCTCAAATAGATTACGGTGTGAGGTGTGAATTTTGCTTTATCAAACTGACTGAAAATGGTAGAACTTTTCAATATCACAACGAAAAACGGCCGCTCCCTGGGAAGGTCAATGATCTTTGCAACAGTGGAAGAGGCTGTGGGCAGTGCAAATACTGAATCCTATTCCGATTACCTGATCTATGATCTTGCCAGCGGGAGGCTTATCGACTGGAATGAGATCCATGTACGGGAGCCGGAATACGAATATTATTGCGAGGAGGACCAATCGTGGCACCGGTTGTATCCATGGTAAATTTTTTTTACTTTTACGGCAGAAAAAACGAAAAGCCATGACAAAAGAAAAGAGTCAGACCAAGGAAAAGAAAAAGGAGCCTACAAAGTCGCTGAAAGAGAAGCGCGCCGCCAAACAGGAGAAGAAGGCCGCCAAGAGGTAGAACAGCCGCGAGGTAGAAGCCCCGCGAGGCTGAAGTTCCGCCTCAGAGCAGGATCAATCCGTTTTCGCGGAGGGTTTGCATGGCTGCGCTGTTCCAGAACAGGTTAAAGTCGGCCGGCACCTTCTGTAAAAAATCCTGCTTCAGCATTTCGAAAGTTATTGAATCCCGGTTCCTGACGCACAACTCCGGAATCCGGTTGCTGAGCCATTCTCCCTGTACACCGTTTAGCGCTATGCCGATATCCCTGTCCCTGTTGTGGAATGTGAGTGCGGCCATGGGAATGGTTTTCCCTTTTTTCGTACGTACATAATTCCTCAGGGAACAGCTTCCTCCGAGCCAGATCACCTTTGTGCCCGGAAGTGGTAGTGGTTCCTCCTCCGTTTCGAGCAGTGATTCAATAAACCGCGGCGCGACTGTGGTTTGGGGGATCTCGAAATCAAACCAATCCTGCAGCGGGAAATCGAAACAGATCCCGTGCATGTAGTTGTAGAGCGCTTTTCGCAATCCTTCGCCGAAGTCTTCGTGGTTGCATCCTGCCTTATCGGTATGGAGAAGATCGTTGTTGGCAAAAGTTCCGGTTTCATTGGTTAATCTTACCGCTCCGAATTTTTCGGGATCCTGTCCTACAGGGCTGTGGGCCGTCATGGCAAACAGATGCCAGAATCCCGACTGAACCAGGCCATGTTTGAACATTTGCCGCACCACCTCAAGCGAATCGATGGTTTCGCGGGCCGTTTGCGTCGGGAAGCCATACATCAGATATGTATGAACAAGGATCCCTGCATCCGTAAAATGCGAGGAGACCCGTGCTGCCTGTGAAACACTCACCCCTTTGTTGATGAGTTTAAGGATCCGGTCGGAGGCCACTTCAAGTCCACCGGAGACTGCAATACATCCCGCGGCTTTCAGCAGCCGGCACAGGCCGGGCGTGAAATTCTTCTCAAACCGGATGTTGGTCCACCAGGAGACATTCATCTCCCGCCTTAAAATTTCGAGTGCAAGATCCCGCAGCAACACAGGCGGGGCGGCTTCGTCGACAAAGTGAAATCCCGTGTAGCCAGTTTGTTCGATTATTGCCTCCATCCGGTCGCAAATGGTGGTGGCCTGGTTGGGCTGGTAGCGGCTGATATAGCCGAGGGTTACATCGCAAAAGGTGCACTTTCCCCAGTAGCAGCCGTGGGCCAGGGTAAGGCGGTTCCAGCGGCCGTCGCTCCAGAGCCGGTGCATCGGGTTGGCGAGTTCGATTACGGGAAGGTAACGGTCGAGCGGCAGTCCGGCGTAATCGGGTGTACCAGCCTCTGAAGGGATGCAATCGGGGTCCCCCGACCCGTCGAAAAACTGAACATGGTCGTTCTGAAGTGCGAACGTTCGTTTTAGCGACAACAATTCACGTCTTCCGGTCAGGTGTTCAACAAGATTCAGGAGCGGCACCTCCCCGTCGTCGAGAATTATGTAGTCGACATGGTCAAAAACCCGCGGATCGGAGAGGGAGCGAAGTTCGGTTCCGGCATATCCGCCGCCAAGGGCAACCTTTATTTTCGGGTGGTGTTTTTTCAGCCAGGTGCCGCATCGCAGGGCGCTGTAGAGGTTGCCCGGAAAGGGTACCGAAAGGGCGACCAGTGAAGGAGAAAATTCGTCAATTTTTAGCCCCAGCCGACTGACCAGGATCCGGTCGGTGAACGTTTCGGGGCCGGCCAGTTTTTCTGATAGTTCATCGAAGGTTGCAGGGGAGCGTCCGAGTCGTTCGGCATAACGGCTGAAGCCGAAATCGGGGTCGACAGTTTCACGGATCAGGTCGGAGAGATCTTCGAGGTAAAGGGTGGCCAGGTGACGAGCCTTATCGCGTATACCTAAGGTTCCAAAGGCCCTGGCAAGGTCGGCTGTCTGGGCAAAACGACCGGCTTGCGGAAGCCATTTTTGTCCGCAGATCAGGTTGGCAACAGAATCATCTTTGTCCTGCAGGAACCTGATAACTGCATCAATAGTACGGGTATATTCCTTCTGCATGGCCACGATACGACTGCAGTTTTCTGACAGGTCGGATTTCAGCAAGCCTATTTCACTGAACAGCCTCTTCAAACCACCCGAAGAATAGATTTCCAGGAGCACCTCCAGCCCCAGGTCGGCCTGGTACGAATCGATGTTTTTCAGGTTCATGAACCCCTTCAGGCAGGCCGTAGCCGGGTAGGGGGTGTTTACCTGTGTGAATGGAGGCGTAATGAAAAGGATGGCAGGATCTCTCATCTGCAGGCAACAATTTGAGTCAAAGGTACGATATCTGCAAATCAGGTAATTGTATTCAGTCTAAATTAATTCGTATCTTTGCACAGTTTTATTATGAACCGATTATCCGATAATGTCAAACGACACAGAACAAGGTAACACGAATCAGACAATCCCTTTTTCAACGTTCCTTTCCACCTTTAAAAACCGGTTAAACCACCTTTTTCACACCCGTGAAAATATCGACCGGCTGAGTGTTACACGCGGAATACCTCCCTATATGCTCCGCGATATTCTGGCGGCCCAACCGTTTTCGGTGGCCATTCCGGAGCGATTTGGCGGCCGCGGTGGCCATGTCAAAGAGTGTCTTTCGCTTATGGAGACAACTTCTTACGAATCGCTGGCACTCTCCCTTACCCTTGGTATCAACATTGCCCTCTTCCTCCAGCCATTTTCAAAATACGGGGATGAGAGTGTGAAGGCATCCGTATTTTCCGGTTTTCTCAATGAACAGAGGATGGGCGGACTGATGATCACCGAGCCCGACCATGGCAGTGACGCGTTACATATGCAGACCAGCTGGACCCGGGAGGGCGAGCATTTTCATCTCGACGGGACCAAACACTGGGCCGGTCTCACCGGATGGGCTGATTACTGGCTTTTAACGGCACGTCAGAAAACATCCTCGGGTGCACTTGCACGGGATGTCGATTTTTTTCTGTGCGACAACAACAGTGAGGGACAGCAGATCGTGGTTGAAGAGAAGTTCAACAATCTCGGGCTTTACATCATTCCTTACGGAAGGAACCGCATCGATGTGAAGGTTCCGGTGGCCCACCGGCTGCAACCCCACACGACAGGTGTAAAACTAATGCTGGATCTGTTGCACCACAGCCGGATGATGATGCCGGGGACGGGACTTGGGTTTATCAAACGCAACCTTGATGAGGCCATTCGTCATGCCCATGAGCGAAAGGTTGGCGGAAAGCCGCTGATTGCCTTTGACCAGGTTCAATCGCGGATTGCCACCATCCAGGCGGCCTATACCATCTGTTCGGCGATGTGTGTTTACAGCAGCAATAAGGCGGCAACGGAAAGAGATCTTGCATCGCACGGCTTTGAGGCCAATATCATCAAAACGGTTGTTTCGGACCTGATGCAGGAATCGGCCCAATCGTTGCTGCAGCTCACCGGAGCCAAGGGTTACAGGCTTGACCACATAGCAGGACGCGGAACCGTCGACAGCCGCCCTTTCCAGATCTTTGAAGGGTCGAACGACATTCTTTATTTCCAGATCACCGAAAGTGTGATCAAGGCAATGAAGCATACCCATGAGCACTCACTTTACAACTTCCTGACAAACCACCCGTTATCGGCCCGCGCTGCAGCCTTTGTAAAAGACCTTACCCAATTCGAACCCGCGGTAAAGTTTGCACAGCGCAAGCAGGTAGAGCTTGGCAAGGCAATTGCGCGCATATTCTCCATGGGTTTCGTATTGAATCTCGGCGACCTGGGTTTCCGCAGCGAGCTCATCGACGGAGCCATGGCGATGCTCAGGCAGGAGGTTGGGGCCATCATGGAGTCGTACAAATTCAGCAATACTTCCGGAGTGGTTGAAGACTATCGTGAAAACGGCGGGTGGCTGCAATATTTCGGCGTGTAATACTATGATAACCAGTCACAAACAAAGTGATTAGATTTTTGTATCTTTGCCGGGTATTATTGTGAGAAGTGATTGTAATGAAGGATCTGCTTGAAGGGCCCACCAAATGTCTGCTTGTTCAGACAAAATTTTCAGCATTCAGTTTTTGGAATTACCAGGATGTATGTGATATCGTGGGTGCAAAATACCCGGCGGCTCCGCTTGGGTTGCTTACCGTGGCTGGATTATTTCCTCAGCACTGGACATTCAGACTTGTTGATGAAAACGTAGAACCTTTGCTTGACGAGCACCTGCTCTGGGCCGATATTGTGTGCACAGGAGGGATGCTGCCGCAGCAGAAGAGCATGCTGGAATTCATAACCCGGGCTCATGCGCTCGGACGAATTGTGGTTGTTGGAGGTCCCGATCCTACTTCACAGCCGGCGCTTTACAGTGAGGCCGATTTCCTCGTGCTGGGGGAAGGAGAGATCACCATACCCATGTTCCTTAAAGACCTGGAAGCAGGGAAACCCAAGGGCACCTATGTTTCAGAGGAGCGTGCCGACATGCTTCATTCTGTGGTGCCTCGTTACGACCTGATCAGGTTCAGGAATTATATTATGATCGGCATGCAGTTTATCCGCGGATGTCCGTTTAACTGTGAATTCTGCGATGTGATCGAGCTCTTTGGCCGGACCCCGCGGTTTAAAACCACGACGCAGATCCTCAAGGAACTTCAGACACTTTACGATCTGGGTTATCGTGGCCACATCGACATGGTCGACGATAATTTCATCGGCAACAAAAAGAAGGTGAAAGAGCTTCTCCATGAGATAAAGGCATGGACGATTGAGCGGAAATACCCGTTTTATTTTACCACTGAAGCCTCTGTCAACCTCGCCGATGATGATGAACTGCTCCAACTGATGCAGGATTGCGACTTCAGATACGTTTTTCTGGGCATTGAAACCCCAGAAAACGACGCCCTTGCAAAGAACAACAAGAGCCAGAATGTGAATAAACCAGTGGCCGATGCGGTAAACAAGATTCTATCGTACGGAATGGTGAGCAATGGCGGCTATATAATCGGCTTCGACAGTGAAAGCAGGCAGATTGCAAAGAACATGACCGATTCCATCCAGGAATCAGGAATTGCGATGGCGATGATAGGTTTGCTGTATGCATTGCCAAATACCCAGCTAACGCGGCGACTTGAGGCGGAAGGGCGGCTTTTTCATCAATCGGCCCAATCGGTGAGCGATACCGACATCGACCAGATGACCAGCGGGCTTAATTTCGCCACGCTGATTCCCCGGGCTGAAGTTTACAGAAATTACATTTCGGTTATTGATACGGTTTATGAACCATCATATTATTACAAGCGGGTCATCTATACCGGACTGACCATAAAGCCTAAATACAGGCATAAGCCCAATTTTTCCACATGGCTTATTTATATGCGATCGTTCCTGCGGGTATGCAGGGAGGCGGGATTTTCGAAAGAGACAGGTTTGCAATACTGGAAAATGTTCTTCACTGTCATTTTTCGCAACCCCATGGGAATTGAGGTCGCTGTGAACCTTGCGGCCATGTTCATCCATTTTCAGAAACAAAAGGCCTACATTGTTTCGGCTACAAACAAATCAATTGCTGCGCTGGAAAATACCGACGAAGCAGCCTATAATGAGCGGATGACCGGAAACGGCAACACGGTTATGGGCCGACAGTCCCACTGTTAAACATCTCCATGATTTCCGGGTTCATGATGAACACCAGGAAAGCAATTACCAGGATAACGGCAACAACTGCGAGAACACGTTTGGTTGTTTTACTCATAAGATATTCTTTCTGTTATCATGGATTCGGATGAGAAGCGACCCTGTCGCCGTCCATATACCGGGCAATAAAGGCATCTTTCACCTTGTTTTTGGTCTTCAGCTGATAGAGGAAAGCTTTTGCGGCATTCAGTGTTGTGAATGAGCCCACGGTATACCTGTACCATCCTTCGGTATATTCCTTGTAAACAGGCTGCATGATGTGGAACCGGGCGCGGATTGATTCCGCTGTATGTTCGTCGGTTTTGAAGGCATAAATCTGAACCCTGTATGAGAGTCCGGCCGGGGCAGGTCCCGACTGAACCTCCTCTTCCTCCTCACCGGCGAGATCGGTTTCAACAACCAGCCCGGTAGCCACCTCATGTTTCACCTCAGGCTTTTTAAGTACCATAGCATCTTTTTTTACCGGAGATTGCAATACAGGCTTCTGAGAATCGAGGTCAACCGGCTTGGGAGCAGACTTTGGAGCCTCCGGCAGGTCGGGTTTCGGAGGTACCGGTCCCATATTTTTCCCCATGTTGGCTGTTTTGAGCGCTCCGGGGTTCCTTTTGTTGAAGTTATAGGTAAGATTTACAGAAAGGAATGAGGACATATCGTACTTGAAGCCGCCCACAGTAGCGTCGAGGCGGTCGGTATTGATTCCATGCAGCGTCCATTCAAAGCCCAGATTGACCTTGTCGCCGATGTTATAATATGCGCCCAGTCCGGCCGGGATACTCCCCTCCTTGGTCAAGTCGGGAAAAGCCTTGCCGGCCTCCCCGATTTGTGTATGGGTTACCAGATTGTATTTTTTCGTGTGCCAGAAGGTCATCCCGACCCCCACAGTTCCGTAAACAAAGAATTTACGGGTGGGGCTGTACCCGAACATATTCATAAAGTTCACCATCACATTGAGGTTCGGTTCGGCCATGTAACCTTCAAAATACTGGTTGCAGGGGGCTCCGTCGGTGTAATTCCGTTTGGTACCGGCAATCTGTCCGTAGAGAAGTTGTCCGCGCACCGAAAAGACATGGCTGAACTGCCGGATGAGGTAAACACTGCCGGCTACTCGCCATTCGTTCATGTTGGTACTTGCCGGCCATAAACGGTTAACCTTGAGGTCGCCGAAGAAAATATTGGGGCCACCGCTGATTCCCAGCGACCAGTTGTCGAAGAAGCGCTTTCCGAGGACCCCTTGTGTTTGGGATCGTGCAGAAATGTTGATAAATATGAGGATAATAAGGGTTAGGAACAGTATTGTTTTTCTCATTCGATTTTCTCTTGTACAGGGATGCGTAAAGATAAAATACCTGATATCCTGAAAAGTAGATAATTACCGAACTTTATCAACAACAGGATGTTATAAGAAGTGCATTGAAAATGAGACGGATAGCGTATAGTCTTAAGAAAATCCGAAGAGATTGTCTTTTTATGGTCAGAATGCATGAGGACGTTGTTAATTGAGGATAAATGGAGAGAAATCCGGAAAAAATGATTGCGGCTATTGCTTTTCTGATGACTTTTCTTAATTTTGCAGTCCCAAATTCCTCCTTAGCTCAGTTGGTTAGAGCATCTGACTGTTAATCAGAGGGTCGCTAGTTCAAGTCTAGCAGGGGGAGCCTCACTGGACAAGCCGGCAGAAATGCCGGCTTTTTCTTTTACTGTTAAGGGATATGGTGATTGCAACCCGTTATCTTGAAAAAAGTTTAACAAGAGGCTCGTTGACATAATAATTTCCAACCCCAAGTTTCTTTTTAATAATTAGACCATCCTCTGCAAGCCGGTTAAGATAAGCGGACGCTGTGATCCTGGAAACCCCCAAATCCTTCTGGATAAATTCAATTTTTGTATACGGATGACGGAACAGGTTATTGATCAGTTCCTGGCTGTAAAATTTGTACCCGTTTCGTATGCGGTGCTTATAATCCATCATCAACTTTTTTATTTCAAGGATCAGGGAGATAGTGTCCTGCGAGGTCTTTTCAACACTTTCCAGCATAAAAAGGATCCAGGGTTCCCATTCATTCTTCTCTCTGACATCCTGAAGAAGCTGATAATATTGGTTTTTATTTTCTATGATATACCGGCTGAGATAAAGTATCGGCAAATGAAGAAGCGAATTCCGGATAAGGTAGAGGATATTGATGATCCGTCCGGTCCGGCCATTCCCGTCGTAAAAAGGATGAATGCTCTCGAATTGAAAATGAATGACTGCCATTTTTATCAGTGGATCAGCATCGCACATCGAATTATCATTCATAAATGCCACCAGATTACTCATTGCAGAAACAATTTCATCATAATCCTGAGGGGGCGTGAATACCACCTGGCCGGTCTGAAGGTTCTTCAGAACAGTGCCCGGCAACCGTCTGTAACCGGCTTTGTTGTTTTCAAGTACCGATTGGATCTTCAAAATATGGTTCGAGGTGATCATCTCAGATTGCTCAACCAGGTCAAACCCTTTCTTCAAAGCTGCAGCGTAGTTCTGTACCTCTTTTGCTGCAGCTGATCGCCATCCCGTTAAATTCAATTCTGCCTTAAACAATTCGTCATGTGTTGTAATGATGTTCTCAACGGCAGAACTATCCCGTGCCTCTTGTAATCCCAGGGTGTTCAGTAATATAGTTTGATTGGGAATGGTGCTTCCTATGCCTTTCAGTTCAGCCAGTGCACGGTGGGCCGCAGGTAATTTCTTAAGTATTTTCCTGGTTTCCAGCTCATGATCTGGCGGAAGCAATGTTGGTTTCCACGGGACATTTGTTTGTTCGGCCTCCATATGTCAAGAAATTTGAATTTCCTTTCCGAATGATCTCGGTATGCAAAGAATTCTTGATTTTCTTTGCAAATATACACACATATGTAAAGAAAAGGCAAATATCTTTACATGTCTTCAGGTACAGGCTGGGATAATAACATCATTGGCCAGTTGCAACTTTGAGCGGCGTATCCAACCAATTACTGCATGGCCTTTGACCAGATAATTCACAATATATGTCCTTCCCTCTTGAATATGAACAATTACAAAATTTTCCCTGGGTGTAAATATCCAGAAAAGATGTTGCGCCGTGTCGCATTCATACCGTAAAAATCCTTTTGCATTCAATTCCCCGATCAGGCCGAGACCTTATATGTATCAGTCATTAATTGGTAAAAATCCTTTCTCGCCAAGAGAATTAATAATCCCACGGAGAAGAAAGTTATTATTAAAACTGATCATGTATTTCCTTGCACCTTCTTTTTCAGGTGATAGCATCTTCTTCTCGATCAGTTTCTTAATCTGGCGGGAAATGATAGCATTATCCTGACCCACAAACAGGTCTTTTATATCCAACGCTTGTATAAGTGGTTTCTCAATAGCTCGTTTCAATATCTTGGCTTCAATATCCGTGATGTATTTCCTTTCAATAGAATGTGTAATAGCAGGTAAAAGGATTTCCAATTTCAAGAAATCATAATCCAGCAATTTATCGATCTTTTCGATCTCATCCTTCAAACCCTCCAATACATATTCGCACCAGGATAAGATTCCACTATTTTTTCCAGAATCCGCTTCAGATAATTTCTGATAGTAAGTGATCCTGTTACTGCAAAACACGGCAGTAGGGTTCAGAATTCTACCTTTGCTGACATTAAATCCCAGCCGGATCATCATTGCATAGGTGAAAAGGCGGACAGTTCTTCCGTTTCCATTGCCGAAAGGATGTATCCAGACAAAACGGTGATGTGCGATAGCCACCTTGAGCAAATCATACTTGGGACTATCATCACGGTTTATGAATTCGATCAGTTCATTCATGTAATCTTCTGCCTTAATCCAGTCTGGCGGTATATGATTAGACTTGGCAATTTTTACATTGTGTTTGCGATACTCACCTGGTGTGGCATCACCCTCTTCATCCGGGGAGAGACCATCAACGATCATTTTATGCAACTCGCTTATAAATGCTCTGTTGATTGGATAATCTTTTACTATATCCTCAATAAATGACATTGCCTTTTCGATGTTCTGGATTTCCCTGATACCAGAGGGAACAGTCTTGGTTTCGACCAGCTTGGTTTCAATAAACTCTGCGATGGTGGTATTGTTGCCTTCAATCCGGGCAGAACCAATGCTCTCAAGAGTATGGAAGATATGCTTTAATTGAAAGAATACCTTTGGATGGGTTGAACCACTAAGACGCTTCCGGCGAAGGTGATCAAGCTCAATGATCAAATCAGTCAACGGAGAACCAAAAGAGGGTTCGACTAGAGATAGATCATAGTGTATGAAACTTGGCTTTGTCATTTGAATACGGATTTGCAAACATTTGACAAAAATAACACATTTATTTGACAATAATTATTTTAATGAACTATTTTTCAGCTATCTATCAACATTACTATTCCGTGATCATTTGACCTAATGAATAAAAACAATTGACAGACAGTGTGTGACTCATTTGATGTATTTCAACTCCGTATAAGTTGAATGTTTTTTACAAAAAAGTGTTGATTCCCATTCTTTACTAAAACAGAACAATCAGAAATTGAACGCTTTAAATTTGCAGGAAGGAAGTTGAGTAGTTGCAACTTTGAGCAGTAAGGAGAGCCTCAAGTAGGCCGGTCATGCTGACCACATTGTGCCGATCTGGCTGACCCCTTTAACTGATTAACAATCAATTTATCAAGGTGGTTATTAAAATTGGCGGAGGCTGGTCAATGTTTGCATATTGTCCACCAATTCTTTCTCCTTCTTTGATCACTGTTTCATAACCCTTTGAAGTATTGATCAATAAATCTTGATCGATGCGAATTTTGTTTTTTTCAAACAGCAGCACTACCGTAGAACCCCCGAATTTGAAATACCCTTTCTCGTCCCCTTTTTTTACAGAATTCCCTCTATAAGTCTGTACGATACTTCCTACCAGGGTCGCACCTACTTCAGCCATTACAACATCTCCAAAATTGGGGTTTGAAATGATGGTAAACTCCCTTTTGTTCAGGCAGAATATTTCAGTCATTTTGCGCAAAGCAAGGGGGTTAACTGAATAATAATCACCGTTAATCCGGGTGATGGGTGATACGCTTCCGCTTATGGGAAAATGGAAACGGTGGTAATCGAAAGGGGCAAGCCGGATGATCACCAGGGTGCCATCAAGGTAATTTTGAGCAAGGCGGGCATTATTTAAAAACGAAAAAATATTGAAGCGGTATCCTTTGATGATAAAATCACTGTTACTGATATTGGCATATGCCAGTATTTTTCCATCGGCAGGCGATACTGTAACGTTTGTATTGGTATCTACCGGCCTGGCATTATTCTTAAGTTTCCGGGTAAAGAAATCATTGAAAGAGTTGAATTTCTTTTTCTGGGAGGTACTCATGTCGATATCAAGTTCTTCAACAAAGGGTTGTATTTTTTTTGTCGATGAAGGAAGATCCATCCTGTTGCCATAAAGAGACGAAACCATCTTTCTTTTGGCCAGCGCCCACAATGTTGCTTCGCCAACCGGATTATTGTACAGCCACACCAGCCACTTTTCGCCGGCCACTTTTTCCGTTTTTAACAAGCCACTTTGCCTGTCGAAATATTGGATGGGAGCTTGCGGAGGCAACGGATATGAAGCCAGTATGGCAATGACGGCAAGCAATAACAAAATGAGGCCCCACCTCTTTTTGGTTTTTGAAATGTACATCGGTTATTATATTGGTAATGGGTGTCACGTTTCACGGTGCTAAGCTATTAAAAAGACTCAAAATAAAATTCCTCTCAGGGTAAGTTATTCGGTAATTATTGCAACCGCACTGGTGGGCGACCCGTCCGCGTTCTCAACCTTCACTGGTAAGCACCGGAAGGTAAAGCCAGACGGCAGGTCAATTTCAGTTCATGGTTGGTTTTCTATTCTGATTGTTTTACATTTGTTCAGTTCCAGGGATCAATCATTTGGTTAAACCGAACATCTGAATGGTTATTAATCGATTGCTTCTCATCTCCTTTTTGCTGCTCCCCATGGCGGTTTTACCCCAGCGGTATTTCTTTTCCACATATTCGCTCGGGGAAGGATTATCGCAAAGCGTGGTCAATTGTCTTTACCAGGATTCCCAGGGGTTTATCTGGGCCGGGACGCAGAACGGATTGAACAAATTTAACGGGTATACATTCGGGGTTTATTCCTATAATCCGTCTGACACAAACTCCTTGTCCAACAACTGGATCTATTCACTATCCGAAGACCGGGAAGGGGATCTCTGGATTTGCACAAAAAGCGGTCTGAACAGATTTATCCGGAAAGAGAACAGGTTCCAGCGGATCCATTATGCTAACGGATACCCCCGGGATGTCACAAACTATCCCTATGATGCCATTGTTAGTGCAGACGGAAAGATTTTGATAAACACCCCTCCCGTGCTGACAATTTTTGATCCCAGGAAAGGGACCTTCACTCATTTTACCAGCACCCTCGAATATGACGGATCGGTCAAGGACAACCGGATTCCCCTCCTGGAAGACAAGAACGGGCTTATCTGGATGGGTTCAACCCGAGGGCTGACCTGCTTCGATCGAAAATCAAAGACTTTTCGCTACTTTCCGGCGGTTCCGGGCAGGAAGAATGCCATCAGCGATAACACCGTTACGGCCCTTTTTGAAGACCGCCAGGGATATTTATGGGTAGGCACGGCAAACGGGTTGAACAGGTATGACAAGAAGACCGGACAGTTCACAGCCTATTACCATGAACCGGGTAATTCACTTTCATTAAGCCATAACTTCATCAGGTCGGTCGTTGAGGACAATACGGGGAACTTCTGGATCGGAACGGAAGGGGGCGGCCTCAACAAACTCTCTTTCCTGAAGGAGGATCAGCCGTTCTTCGAGGACTTTACCAGCGAAAATAACCAGCTAAGCCATAATATTGTAAATTCCCTATTCATCGACCGGTCTGAAAACCTATGGGTCGGTACTCTTCAGGGCATCAGCAAGGCCGACCTGAAAAAGCATAAGTTCAACCTGTATCGTCGGAGCGATTCTCCAAATTCCGTGGATCTCCTGGGGAACGTCATCGCCTCCATATACAAGGACAAGGAAGGGATCCTCTGGATCGGGAACTGGGGGCAGGGATTGAATCTTATTGATCGCAGAACTGGCCATGTTGAACATTACTCCACCCGCGAGAAGGGGAACCACCGTCTGACGAATGATTTTGTTCACGTGGTTTTCGGCGATCACGACCACCGTATCTGGATAGGGACGCGTGACGGCATTTTCATTTTTGACCAGGCGAAACACCGGTTTTTGAGAATGGATGAGTACTTTAAGAATAGCCGGTTGCCAGATCTTAAAGGGGTCAGGATCTTTATGATAATCCAGGACAGGGATGGAAATTACTGGATCGGGACGCAAAACGGTCTTTACCGGGTCAGCGCCTTGAACGGTGCCACTGAGCATTTTTCAGAGCACGCTGACGAGAGCCACCGGATCAGCAGCAATCTGGTTTACTCCCTGCTGGAAGACCGCGATGGCTTCATCTGGATTGCCACGCTCAACGGACTGGATGCGTGTGATCCGCACAGTGGAAAACTCAGCCATTTCCGGAAAACCGAAGGTTCTTCCAACTCTCTCTGCGATAATTTCGTCATCTCCCTATGTGAAGACCATACCGGAGCGATCTGGATAGGGACAAGCACCTACGTAAACCGTTTTACAAAGAAAGACTCCCTGTTCACGTATTTCTCCCAGGAGAGCGGGTTGCCTAACAACCGGATCTTCGAAATCCTGGAAGACGGGCTTCATAATGTCTGGTTTGCGACCGGAAACGGGTTATCAAGGTTTGATTCTGTTTCACAAACCTTCAGAACTTACACTGTTCAGGAAGGGTTGCAAGGTCCTGAATTCAATCTGCGTGCAAGTTTCAGAAGCGATGACGGGGAAATGTTTTTCGGCGGAATGAACGGATTTAATTCTTTCTATCCCGATTCTATTAAGGATAATCCTTTTATTCCGCCGATCGTCTTCACCTCGTTTTACACAATTGTCGGCGGGATAAAAAAATTCCGTGATGTCCAGGAAACACAGGAAGTGGTCCTTGATTATAATGAAAACACCTTTACCATAGAATTTGCAGCCCTGGAATACAGCAATCCCGGGAATAACCGGTATGCCTACCGACTTGAGGGGGTTTCGGATGAATGGATCGACCTTGGTAACCGCCGGTTTGTTCCCTTCACGAACCTCCCGGCCGGTGAGTATCGTTTCACAGTCAGGGGATGTAACAATGACGGTAAATGGAACGAGACAGGAAAAAGCCTGCGTATCGTGATCCATCCTCCCTGGTGGAGAAGCTGGCCTGCCTACATCGCCTATTTCATTTTTTTGGTTATTCTGGTTATTCTGTATATCAAATGGAGAGAGCGAAACCTCATCCGGCAGCGGAAGGTCCTTGAAAAAAAAGTTGAAGAGCGGACATTCCAGATTGAGCAGCAGAAAGAGGAATTGGAGCACCTGAACGCCACGAAGGACAAATTCTTTTCCATAATAGCCCACGATCTGAGGAGCCCTTTTCATACGATCCTGGCATTCTCGGACATCCTGCTGTCCGATTTCCGGCAGTTTGACCCGGATAAGATCGAAAAACACCTAACCTACATCAAGGATGCTTCCCACCAGACCTATGAACTTCTTCAGAACCTCCTTTTCTGGGCCCGTTCTCAAACCGGCACCCTGGAGTTCAATCCTGTTCCTTTTAACCTGAACGAACGGATCGGGGAAAATCTTTCCCTGGTGAAAAGCCAGGCGGAGAAAAAAAGTATCGGGATCACACATTCGGGTGCTGAGGGAAAAACAGCACTGGGGGATGTCAATATGATCGATACGGTGCTGCGGAACCTGCTAACCAATGCATTAAAATTCACACCGAAAGGGGGCACCGTCAGTGTGCAGGTTAAGGAATCCGGCGATCGATTGGAGATTACCGTAAGAGATTCCGGTGTTGGCATTGCGCCGGAGAACAGGGCAAAGATTTTCAGGGTCGACAGTAAGTTCACCAAGCATGGAACGGATAATGAGCGCGGTACAGGCCTGGGACTGATCCTTTGCAAGGAGTTTGTCGGTCTTCACGGCAGTACGATACATGTTGAAAGTGACCCGGAACGCGGCAGTGAGTTCAGTTTCTTTTTATCCAGGGGATGACCGTTGTTTCCAATGGCCAGGATGCAGGTCTCCGGTTGCAACTTTGAGCAATAAGGGGAGCCATACAGGACAAGCCGGCAGAAATGTTGGCTTGTTTCGTTTTACCACCCCCAGAAAGACTTGATAATTGGGCAATTAGCCGACCTTTCCAACCAGCTGGCTGATCATCAACTAAAGTATTATATCATTTGCTAAGCAGATATGCTTTTACCCGTTGCCTGTAACTATCCACTATTTCGAATCCAACGGATTCACAATAGCCCACACCATCGTTATGCGTGGCTGACAAATCTTCGTAGTCTACCGGGTTCTCGCTGATAACCTGCAATGACTGTCCGTTAAAGGTGCCGTCGATGAACCAGGGAGTCGCTTTCCCGTTTAAAGACACACCCACACTTGTAATATTGGCATATTCCCATTCGGAGGGGTACAGGACCTGTGTAGAAGAGGGATCATCAACGATGGCAGGGTGGCCCACAAAATTTTTGAGCATCATCTCGCCAAAGATGAAGATGGATTCCCATCCGGTTGAACTGGCATTGGGCTTGATATAATAGCCATAACTGAATGGCACGGAGGGTTGCATGTTCCCCAGCTGAAATGAAGCTCCTGTATAAGCATCCCCCTGTTCGAGGTTAAAATACTGCCAGCTCCAACCGTTGTATGGCTTCACCTCTTCCAGGAAGGGGATTGGGTGAACCGCATTGCCGGCATTCTTCAGGCTGTGCATCATCAGCTGGTGGTCCATCCACCCGTTGCCACCTTCAATGGTATAGGTTTTCCCTTCCAGCAGGATCTCATTGGAAGCGGTGGTATCCAGCCGAAGCTGAGGCCAGCTGTAATAGATTCCCGGAGAAGGAACTCCAGTAAAACCTGTTCCTGAGAAGGTGGAAGGATTGGGAGCCCCCTGAAGGAAAAACGCGTTTTGTGATTCCATGCCGGCCCTTGGGATAAGCGGTAGTGAGAACGACATGTTAGTGCCGTCTTTCACTTCCATGACGAGGGGCAATACATTCTGGCCTCCTGTCAATTTATCATTGCCGCAATAAAAAGAGAAATCCTGTCCGGGAACACTGAAACCGCCATTGCCCCCCAGGGCAGGCAACTGCAGGTTTTCGCTCCGGCGGATGATCTTTGTATTTCCGGGGAAATCGATGGTAGCGGTAACCAAACTGACAAACAGCATACAGCCATTATCGGAAAACCCGTACTTCTTCTGTGTAGTGAGTCCGATGATGCGCTGTTTCTGGATGGAAAGGAGAATACCAATCCTCCCTTTGGCACCCGATGCATCGGTTGCACCGAGGCTTAAGCCAATGTAATACCATTCAAATCCCATTCGGGCATCCATATGGTGTGCAGCAGGGAACGTCAGTCCCGCATTAGGATCCGGCAACTGGCAATCCACATCACTTGCCCTGCCCAGAAGGGAATAAATGCATGCCGTATATTTCTCCGGATCATTCACGGATTCGATATTTGCTGCGGACTGATAGATGAGATCGAAATCAGGGATTTGGAGTGGCCCTCCTGTGGTGGTATCGGTGATCGCCGCCACCGAATCCTTTACCAGCAATAGATGGGATTGAACCGCTTCAGTGAATTTGTTGTCGGGGGAGGAATCGGGTTTGTTCTTTTTGCATCCCGCCATGATGGTGAAGCAACAGATTAATGCCAGAATCCCTGCTGTTTGAAAACTTGTGTTACATTTCATAGTTGATGGGTTTAACCGCGGAAATATTTCAAAGGTAGTGTTTCCAGGCAGATTTAGGTTGGTTCTTTCTATTAATAAATTCTGTTGGACTTATATTGCATAAACCGGATAAACTGACCACTTTAACTTTTTTATAACAATGTTTTGGGGCGGTAAAATTAATCGGCGTAATATGGTCAATTTGGTCAGCGTATGCATTACAGATAGGAAGTCAGATGGTTGCAACTTTGTGCTGTAAGGGGAGCCTCGGAATAAGTGAAGAGTGAAGAGTGAAGAGTGAAGAGCTTTTCGTTTTTCACTTTTCTTTTTTCACTCAACTCTTCTCATTATTCACTTTCCGACCCCTGGAAACCTCTGAATGGTTATCGTTCAAACAAATTCAGATACTTTTCAAAAATGAAGATGCGGTTTCTCTTGAATCCTGTTTTTTCGGTGAGGATATTGAGTTTCTCAAAGTTCTGAATTAACCGGTTTGCCGTTGAGATATTCACAGCAAGTACTGTCGCCACTTCGGAGGCATCTACGACAGGCTTGGTGTATAAATACCGGATCAGTTGCATTGCAAGCGGAACTGGTTATTCTGAGTTCTCACGGCGGTTAGGTTGTGGCATTTGCAAATCTTCATTGTTCAATAATTTTTCAAGATCGCTCATCAATCCGGGCACTTCACTGTGATGGGGCGGAATATAGGCTGCATCATTCAGCGTAGCGCCCCCAATCCAGTTTTGCGAGGTACGGAACTCACCGGGCAATTTGTATTTCCCCCGGATAAAAAAATCCACATCAGGAACCTTCATCGAAAAGGCATTCAACTCACCAAGTTTCCTGGTAGCATCATTCAGTAGCCGGTTTACCTTTGCATCGCTTACCAGCCATTCGTGGTTCACAGTTAAACCATTATCTGCAATTATAAAAATTTATATTTGCAGATGACTCCTAAATTGTCATATGCGGTTTGAAAACTTTCCACCCCCAGAAAGGAAGTTGTCGTGTTGCAACTTTGAGCATTAAGGGGAGCCATAGTGGACAGGAGGTCAAAATCGACCTCCTGTTTTTTTTTCGACCGCTGGATCCACCCCTACAGACAAAATGATGGTTATTCTAAATCAGCCCGTGGGAGGATGATTTGAGTATCTGGTTTTTTAATATATTTGGGATAAATTATGCGTGATTGTAAAACACTATGGCAAGCATTTTGAAAATATCAGAAAACTGCGGGAACGTTTGCGAATCTGTGAAACAGGTGCATAGTAATAATACCATAAGGCCATGAAAATTCTTCGTATTTTGCTTCCTGCAGTTCTCCTACTGGCGGCAGCCTGTTCTAAAAACAAAAGTAGCGATCCATATGTACCGGTTTCCGATCCCACGCTTGTAACCCTGCAATCCATGGTAACCCATTTGGATTCGGCTTACAAAGCAAAATATCCGGGTTTCCCTGGCGGACTTGCGCTGAAAGTCATCACCGGCAGAGGAGAGTGGTTCGTCTCGTCGGGGATGCCGGGAGGGACTTCCGGGAATGTTTATTTTCGTACAGCTAGCGTGACCAAGACTTTCACAGCCACCGCCATTTTACGGCTTGCCCAGGAAGGCAGAATTAATCTGAACGACAGGATCACCGATACCATCCCCGGCATGTTGATGACCTATGTCCCCGACGACGAAAACTACGCCATTCCTTACAAGAACTTTATCACCATCAGGCAGTTGCTGCAAAACAAGGCCGGTGTGTTTGACCTCCCCAACGACGAGATTCCCGATACGGTTTCAGTCCAGGTTCCCTATAAAGGTCAGAACTACCTTGACTGGGTCATGTTAAGCGATAAACTTCACACCTTTACATTCGACGAACTGTTAGGGGTTGTTGCAAAATGCCGCCTTTATTATTTTTTCCCCGGAACAGGATATCATTATTCGAATACCGGGTTTTCAATTTTGGGAAAGATCATCGAACGTGTTTCGGGCCAGTCATACGGCCAATATGTCTCGGAACATATATTGCAACCCATGGGATTGGATCACTGCAGTCTGCCCTACCTTGGTAGTGACACAAACCTTCCGGTGCCGTTTGCTCCGGGATATCTTTATCAGCCCCAGGTAAATGAAGTCACTTACCAGAACATGTCAGCCAATGTGGCAGAAGGGAACCTCATCACCACCCCCGACGATCTTTCGCACTTTGGCCGCCGGCTTTTCCGGGGTGAGGGCGTACTGAGCTCCTTTACAGTCAATGCGGAAATGCTCAAACCGATGGTTCCGCCCGATACCATGCAAAACTATCTTTGCGGTGTGGAGGTATTCCGCAACCTGGGATACGGCCATGGAGGGAATCATCCGGGATATAATTCCCTGATGGTCAGCGATCCTGTGAATGATTTCACCTGCGTAGTGTTCATCAACGCCTGGAATGCATCGCTCCCCGGGGCCACAGGCATCATCGAACAGGTCACGAACATGGTGTATGAGAGCGCTTACCAGGCCCAGCACATTGTCCAGGCAGGAAAAAAGTAACAGCCAAATCCGTTTAAACAGATGGTTGTCTCTTCCGATCGGCCTGGGGTGGTCAATACCGTCGGTTTGTCCAGATAAACTGGCTCTTCTTATTTTATTCAGGAAACTAGAATTTTTAAAAGCTCATGGAAGACATGCATCGGATAGGGATATTCACCGTTGAAGAAGATGATGATCGTGATGTTTTTCTGAGGATTTCTAGCAGCAAAAGTGTGGTAACCCATACCATCACCGGCATGACCCAGATAATTGTCGCGGAACCTCATAATCCCCAAGCCATATTCCATGTCTTGGAATATCGGAGAGAAAACCTGCATCTGTTCAAAAAGGGAAGATGAAACCAAACTTCCGGAAGTTAGCTCGTATATCCATTTCCTCAATTCATTCATGTCGGATATGATAGCACCTGCTGAATAGGCCACTGACATGTTGAATTTCTCAGTAACTTCAAAATATTCATAGTTATCGTCAAACATATATCCATTGGAGTAAGTCTTTTCCTCAGGCATAAATTGCGATTCGGCAAATGATGTATTCCCCATATCCTGGGGTTGGGTTATCCTGCTATGAAGTGCGTTGCTGTAAGGTGTACCTGTGAGATCTTCGATTAAAATTCCAAGAATGATGAAGTTTGAATTGCTGTATTGAGTTTTTTCGCCAGGCTGAAAATCGGGTTCGTGCCGTTTTATTGCTGCCAGAAGCTCCTCCCGACTAAAATAATGATTTGGGTCATTATCGAATTCCTGAGCAATAATCGAATCATTGTTTACTTCAAACAAACCGCTTTGCATGGCGAGCATCTGACGGATAGTGATCTTGTCTCCGTTAGGAATACCAGGAAGGTATTTGCCAATGGTATCTTCCAATCCTATTTTCCCTTCATCCACCAGTTGCAGCAGCATGACAGCAGTGTATGTTTTGGTCACACTTGCGATTCTGAACAGATCGGCGACCTGCATTGGTCTTTTAATTGAGAGACTGGAATAACCTTTGGGTTTCAAATATGTGTACCCCATATCCGGAGCCCAGATGCCGATTATCAAACCGGGAAGAGGCACATTTTTCCCGTGGAGCATAAGGTCGGTCACCAAAGAGTCGGCCAGCTGGTCTATTTGTGCTGTGTACTTGTCAACATGTTGCACATCTTCTTTCTTCTTGCATCCTGTCAAAATGACTAAACAGATCAGAATGACGTTGATCAGGTTGAGTACTTTCATAGTTATGAATTTTGGATACATTAAAATTAATGGTTTAGAGGCAAATACCAAGGTAAAAAATGAAAGTCTTCATGTTGCAACTTAGAGAGAGAAGCCAAACCCCGATTACCAAGTGTTTCATCAGTGACTTCAGAGTATCTATAATGGGTCAGGGGTTGAAATAGTTTTTCAGGTCGATCTCTTCCCAGCCGGAGTACTCCCTGACTTTGAGCCATATCTTAAGTTCTGAAGGCTGGGCCACGACTGAATAGATCGTCTTAACCAAGCCTCCCTCGGGAAAGGTCGCCCCTCCCTCCGGAATTGTCTGGTCAAAAATCTGCATCATTTTCTGCGGGGTGATCTCTCCCTTGTATTTCTCTCCAAGCTTAATCAGGTTCATGCGCCGGGTGCAGGTGTAGCCAATGCCCTCTGTGGTTGTGTCAAAAAAGACGATCGGGTAGTTGTGCCATGAAGGGTCAATATAGTCGTTGGTAGCAGAGATCAGTCCCTCGCTGTTGCGTGCTGCACAGCGAAATGTTGACCATTCGTAAATGGTGGCGTGCGTCGGAAACGAACCGTTCATGATCAGTCCGCAGTCTGGAAGGGTGGTATTGAACCAGCGGTCAACTTCCTCGCTCCTGATATTCCGGAAGAGGCTTTCCAGGAGGAGATTGTTTGCATTCTCGCGCCCCGATGGGTGAAGCGTGTCAGAATTCTCCCCGTTCTGCAATTCCAGGAAAATGCCTTTATTGTTGATGGAGGTCTGGTAAAAGAGGCCTCCGATATAGTCGATATTGGCAACGGATGCGGGATAATCGGTTGGGTTCCAGACAACGATACTCATATACTTGCTGAACCTCCTCAGGTTTTCAAAAGGCAGATCGAGGTTTCGGCCTGTTACCGTATGATGATCCGGGGTGTAGTCTCCCCATGCCGACAGACTGCTGCATCCGCTGAAGGCGATATTAAGCAGGGCTTCCGAAAGAATGTACGTTTGGTCGGGCGTCAGTCCATTGGTCTCAGCCATGCCATCAAGGTAATCCCTGAACATCTGTGAAAAGTCATTGTAGTAAAGCCGACCGGCTGCGACCAGTTCGTCATAGGTGATACCCTGCTCACCGATCAGGAAATCAACCACCGACTCCTGATAAAACTCTCCGATCTGCTGCTTCAGCAGAAGTCCGTATTGACGTCCCATCTGATGAAATGTGCCGTGCAGTTCAGCAATGTAGAAAGAGCCCGAGGGGCTTTTATACAAGCTCCCTCCCTCGAAAGAATCCAGTGGTTGAGGGGTAGTGTCGTTTTTTGTGCAGGCTGTCAGGATCACCAGGATCAGCGACATCATTACAAACAGTTTGGTTTTCATTTTGAGTTATTTTGTAAGTTGAATCAGTTCAGTAGTTGTTTCCATGTAAAATATTCATGAACCGCTTGAAGAGGTAATCCGGCTCCGTTTCAAGCAGGCAACAAGCATGATTCATCATCTGAATAATTGAATATCCCGCTGGTCATGTTGCAGAGCATGGTAATGGTGATGCTGTCTGACCTGGGGTATTCAGGAAAACACTTCGACAATTTGGTCTTCAAAACTACTGATTTTCACGTAAAATTATAATAATAAAAAGGAATAATTATAAATATTTCCCTTTTGAGTTCTTGTCAAGGAATAAATAATTGGTTATGCTGCAACTCCACAACTTCTTTATATTTTTGTTTTCCTGCATCAGATAGAAATGACTTATCAACAAGTAACTGCATATCCGCTTTAGCTTCACGAAATTCCTTTTCTACTGATAGAAGAATCCTGTCTCTTATATTTAATCTTCTACCTAATTCAAGGAAATCTCCAATTTTATAATTGTATGTGGCAGTTAGTAAATTTTGTTTTGTTCTCTCCATTTCTTTGAATAAGTTCATTGCTATTTGTGGGTCATTGATGTGAAGTTTTGTATTCATCAAATCATACGATGGAGACAATAACATGTCGCCATCAGATGATTCCAAAAGAGAAAGGTTTTTTAAGTGAACATCTCCATTCCCTGTGAGGAAATTGAACACAAGTATTCTAATAAAACTAATCTGATCTGTAGGATTAAGCCGGTTTCCAATATCTTCGTATGTAAACGAATTATACTTGTAAAGTCCGTGGTCGTTTGTGCCTGGAGTGGCCTTTAACACAGAAACAAAATCTTCCTGACGCAGTACTTTTCTTTCTTTGTCCCTGTCAAATCTTCTTGTAAGATAAGCTGGCTCACCGTTAGCGAATTTTACAAACCCACATTTTGCAGTTGAGATATTGAACAATTGGTCGGCCATAATCATAGTCAAATGTTCATTTGCCGGAGAATCTATGTATAAAGTCCTCCTTGAATCTAAAAAGGGCTTGATAATGAACTCATGTCGATATCCAATTCTTCAATAAATGGTTGGATTTTTTTGACCGATGAAGGACGATCCATCCTGTTGCCATAAAGAGACGAAACCACCTTTCTTTTGGCCAGCGCCCACAATGTTGCTTCGCCAACCGGATTATTATACAGCCACACCAACCACTTTTCGCCAGCCACTTTTTCCGTTTTTATCAAGCCGCTTTGCCTGTCGTAATACCGGATGGGATTTTGCGGCGGCAACGGATAAAAAGCCATTATGGCAATGACAGCAGACAATAGCAAAATGAGGCCCCACCTCTTTTTAGTTTTTGAAATGTTCATCTGTTATTATTTGTTTTTAATGAGACAGATGGAATAGTCATGTTTGCTTTGTTTGCCTTGAATAGCAAATATAATGGACAAAACGGATCATATGTATTTTTAAATAGATTTAGTATCTTTGGTATATTAATTTGTTAATATACCATGAACATTACAAAAATTGTCGTCTTATGAAAAACTTTACTCTCAGGTCTTTCTTATTTCTGTTGTTTGCATGCTCCATTTCGGGAGGCTATTCCCAGACATGGCAATATGGAGCAGCTTTTGACACAACGGCACCCCCTTCGGTATATTCCAAAGTAGCCTGCAGTTATCCGCGAACTTACCTCCTCGACTCGCTCAAATTTCCTTATCCTACTACCTCCTGGTTTAAATGCCTGTTCCTTTCAAGGCTGATCAATAATGTTTATCCCGATAGCATGGCCGGCTGTGCTCCGGTATTTACCTATCCCTATGCCGTTGGTTTGGGCGCCATGCCGGAACCGGGGTATACATCATACGCAAAAGCATGTAACAGACTAGGGCTCGGTTATCAGCCTTATGCGGTTACAGTTTCTTCAACTGGGTTTCCCGGAACCAATTCAGTCACTTTTTCCTCGGGCTTTGACTGGTATTTTGGCGCTGTTGATTCCAACCTTACCCCGGACATGATCACATTCAAGCCCTTCATCAAAAAGTACGATGACCTGTCGGTTACGCTGAAATACCGCCGTGAAGACGGACAGCCTGGCTATATGGAAGCTCCTATTGTCAAAGGCATGCCGTATGTCACCATGAAATATTCAGGGATGACCCCTTACTTTGCTTCACAGGGACGCACCTTAATTGCCTATTCCACCGATGGGATAAATTATATAAACCTTCCCAACCCCGGCCCCGTTACAGCCACGAGTAACAGGTTTGTCCTTCAAATGGCGGCTGATGGTGGCGGTAATAATTACATCTATTACGTATTGTACGCTTCTGAACCTGTTACTGTTAATATATATTACAATTACATGAGCGAGGGATCTCCCTTTCAGGGTGCAGTGATCTTTCAAAATAATTTTACCGGATACCTGCGTGCTGCATATCTTGCAGCCAGATCAAACCCGGATACAAATGTTCATTATGATGACACTCAAAACATGGCGCAAAAGCTCACGGTACTGGACAATTATTGCAATTTCTACCCTACCGGTGGCACTTTTTCTGCATCTATCGATAGTAGTGCTGACATTGCAGACTTGAAATTCCAGTGGACCAGCAACGATCCGTCAAACGACTCCCTTTTAATGCTGGCGCTTCCGCATCACCTTGACATCATGAGTACATCTACACTTAGAGATACAGTTCTGACGCAATACCAGTGCATCAAGGGACAGCTTACCGCTATCAGTGGTAAAACCTGGAATATGGAGGAACCATTGATCAACGCGGGGTGGATATCGCCGGATCATAACCTTGCCAATAATACAATCGATAAATATCGTCATGAACTTCTGACCACCCTCAAAGGAGATCGGGACACAATTGCCGGTGCCACCGCTTACATACCAGGGTACCTCAACCAAATCAATACCTCTACGTATTTTGGCGGAAAGCAGCTGGCCAAAAAGGGCCGGCTCGCCGTGATCGGGGATGAACTGGAAACCTGGTTTCCGGAGGCTGACTCAGTATCTAAATCCATTCGTGATACACTGAAAACAGAAATAAACCGATGGCTCGACGGTACTCCATTGGTCATTATGCCTGGCTGGCTGCAAAACGCATTCAGATATGATACCGTTTATGGGGGACTGGTAAACTTAATTGATCAGAATAATGTCGGCGCCGATTTTGGCAACTCAGTATATACCGACCACCACTTTCATTATGGGTACTTTCTTTACGCGGCAGCCACCCTTGCCAAAGGAGATTCCAACTGGGCCCAGACCTACAGGCAAAAGATCCTGCTTTTAGCAAGGGATATTGCAAATCCATCCGGCACAGACAAGTATTTTGTCAAACACCGGAATAAGGACTGGTATGACGGTCATTGCTGGGCCCAGGGCCTTTCAGATGCATCGGGTGTTGGCAACAATCAGGAAAGTACCAGTGAGTCGGTGAACGCATGGTATGGAATGATGCTGCTTGGCCAGGCGCTTGGGGATAAAAATCTGGAAAATACCGGTCGTCTTTACGCATCCACAGAAATCCGGTCGGCAAAAAAGTACTGGCAAATTGGACCAAATTCCCATTACCCGGCCGGGTACACCAATTTTTACAAGGTGGTAGGAAATCTTTACGCATCAAGTATTAATTCACTGGTGGCATTTGGTGCCCCTGGTGATCCCATGATGGTATATGGGATACAGATGATCCCGACCACTCCGGTTAATTATAATCTGTTGCATGAACCATGGAGCGATTCTGTTTATAACCAGTATTACGTAAATGCCCCGATGTTCATCTCCGATACTGCATCACAGCTGGAACTCCAATGGGCAACGGTAAATTTAGCAGCCTACAGTCTTTCCAAGCCTGGGAATGGTTATGCATTCTACCATAAAATGCTGGATAACTATTTATATTACTCGCAGGACGCTACCCGGAACATAGTGAATTACGATGACGGGGAGAGCAAAACCAATGTCCTGTATAATACCATTGTTAGCGCTGGATCAAATGGACTTGACTATAAGCTGCTACTTGATGTCAGGCTCAAGGTGATCAGTGAGGATACCATGGGAAACTGCCAGGGAAAAATAGAGATTGAGGTCTTTAACAGTGAACAGGCCAACCCTCCATTCCATTATTTCCTGCAAGTTGCCGGCAGTAAAGAGGAAGCGTATTACAGCAGCAAGTTTATCGACCACCTATGCCCGGGGACATACCTGCTGACTGTTATTGACGCGGAGTTCAATATTGGTTTCGGACATGTGACCGTTAAGAATTTATTATCGGTGAATGAGAATACTTTTGACCACAATCTCCTTATATATCCGAATCCTTCACCGGATGGCAGTTTTACCATAAACTGGGGGAAAACCGGGAAAAAAGCGATTGAAATCCTTGTTAGCAATAGCCATGGCCAGACGGTATTTTCCGGAAGAACAGTCTCCGGGGAAACTTGCAGTCAAACGATAAAACTGAAGGGCCAGCCTGCCGGAATTTATACGGTAACGGTAATCTTTGCTACCGGGGAAAAAGGACATGCGAAAATTGTAAATCGTAACCGCTTATAAACTAAAATATTCCTAACTGAAGAAAGGAGAAAAGCTATGACAGATTCATTAAAGACCACTTTCCGGATCATGAAAAATCACCTCAATATCAAAGCGATGGCGCTACTCCTTTTTATTGTTGTGATGCTGAGTGTCAACTGCAAAAGCAAAACGGAAGAACAGCCAGGAACGGGAGAGACGCTTCGTTTCGTCTTCATGGCCGACTGCCGCGGTAAATCACCTGCGGATCAGGTGAACTACCCGGTGTTCAACACCATCATTGCTCAGATCGGTGCTTTGTCACCCAAGCCCTCCTTTGTAATGTTCGGCGGAGATATGTCCTACAGTGGCTATATCAATTCCGCTTATACATTCCAGGCATGGAAAGACCTGTTTGCACCCCTCACCGGAAATGGAATATCCTTATACACGGTAATGGGCAATCATGAACTCTATCTAGAGAGCTCTGATTCCGGTTTCCATATCGGAAACCAGCAGGCGTTCCAGCAGGTATTTTCGGAGAACCCCGCCAACGGGCCTGCCGGCTACGAGCACCTGGCTTATTCCTTCACTTCACCGGGGGGCAATTCCTTCTTCACAGTATTAGATGCCTACTTCCTCACACACAGCTTTAAAGACTCGACCATGGGGGGCAACATCGATTCTACCCAGATGTCATGGTTAAAAGCACAGGTGGCCCAAACCAAGGCAACACACAAATTCTTCTTCATGCATTCACCCTATTACTATGTCACATTCGACCCGGAAGAGCCATCCGCAGCAAACAAGTCCTATACAGAGCTCTGGGCTTTCCTTGACGCCAACAAGTTTGATATGTATGCCTGCGGACATTCGCATCTCTATTCCCGAAAGACTATTGACAGCAGTGTCCTCCCGAATCCACAAACTACACCACCGACTCCCTTGTGGCAGAACAATGTTGTTCAGCTGCTAAATGGCACCTGCGGCACACACCCGGAGACAACCCCCATCGATCCTGCCATTAGAACCCTCTGGAATGTGCACAATGACACCCTGACTTATTACTTCAGTGTTGTCGACATCTCGGGCAGCACTGTAACGGTTAACAGTTACAGTGGTAGCACAGGGGCCTATAAAGTGTTCGACACCTTCACCATTACCAGGTAAGAACACACATTGACAGTTTGCCCTTACCCGGCTATTGGTTGATTATTATTTTCCTGGATTCAGTGCCTGTATGTAAAAAATGCCCGAGCAGAACTATCCCGCGCCTCTTGTAATCCCAAGGTGTTCAGCAATATAGTTTGATTGGGAATGGTGCTTCCTATACCTTTAAGCTCTGCCAGTGCAGGGTGGGCTGCAGGTAATATCTTTACATATTATACAGTAAGCCTTTTCTATCTTTGCCGGTGAAATCCAACAAATGCTGACTATGCACCTCATTTTGTTCATCGCCGCCGTAATTGTATGCGCCGCCTTCCTTGCCTTGCTCGAGATCCAGATTGAAGGGGCATCTGGTGGATCTTTATGCCCAAGCTCTACTGGATTCTTTTGCCGGCAGGGGTCATCCTGTATTATTTTTCTGAACCGGCAAGACCCTCGTGGTGAAACCAGAAGTATCCTCATCTTATTTTCCTTGTATGAACAAGATAATGATCGTTTGTCTCTGCCTGCTCCTGGCCGCTCCGGCCGGTTCCCTGGTTGCCCAGAAGGGCTTCTGGAGTGCCGGGATCGAAGGTGGCCCTGGACTGTCGCTCATCTATGGCAGCCAAAGCATTTACAGCCATTCCACATTCTCGCTGGCGGGGGCGGCGGGGATTTTCGGTGAATATGGATTCGCCCGGAACTTCTCGGCCAAACTGGCTCTGCATTACGAGAGGATCAGCACCCGGACCGACAATTACTCGGCCATGCTTCCCCCGGGCGGGATGTTGCAATACAACCTCGATTACATCTCTCTTCCGCTGCTGGTGAAATGGAGCTTCGGCGGCAGGATCAGGTTCTTTGTCAATGCCGGCCCGTGCCTGTCGCTGTTGATGCAGGAGTCGCTGTGGCATCTTCCTGAAAACGGCAGCAAGGTGAAGGTGGCGGAGGAAAAGGAGGCCTATGTTCCCGTCAACCTGGCGGTGACGGCCGGCGCCGGAGTGGCCATTCCCGTCGGAAAGAGTCTCCTGGTCACACTGGAGGTGCGCAAC
>CAYHCQ010000007.1:0-41335 GCA_964355115.1 uncultured Prolixibacteraceae bacterium
TCGATTTCGATGCAATCGGCCGGATTGAAGTGGTTAAAGGCAATGCATCGTCCCTGTATACAAACGCTCCCGGCGGGGTAGCCAGTTTTTTCAACGACATCGGTTTTACCCGGTCATCATTCACTTCGTTGAACCAGTTCGGTTCATTCGGACTGCGGAAGAATGGATTCAAAGCTGCTATCCGCACACCTCAGTACGGATTTCTCGGAACTTACAGCTATATCAACTACGACGGTTACCGGGCGCATAATAATGAGTATTGGAATATCGTCAACCTCGTGCTTGAAACCACTCCCTCCGATCATACCAGCCTGAAAATACTGGGATATTATGTAAATGGCGAAATTAAACTTCCGGGATCTCTCACAAAAGAGGAGTTTGACGCAGATCCATGGCAGGCCAGCCAGCGTTCGGTCGACCGCGACGAAAAACGGATCACAACCAAAGGACGACTGGGTATTCGTTACAATGCCCTCTTCGGCGGCAATCTCAACAACGAAATAGAGGTCACATCTTTCGTTGCGCTGAAATATTTCGAACGTACTGCAAAGGATTACCGCATCATCAGCCGGTATGTCTTTGGCATCAGCGCCCGCTATGTGAACACCACCCGTTTCTGGGGCCATCTCAATGAATTTTCCGTTGGAGGAGACCTCTTTTTGCAACCGGCAAGAATAGAATATTACGACAATATTGGCGGTACCAAAGGCGATCAGCTTGATCAGCTTGAAAATGAAAAGATCAGTAACAAGGGTCTTTACATTTCCGAAAATTTTGAGATCGTGCGGCAGAAACTCTACGTTTTGCTAACCGGCCGCTTCGATAATGTCGTTTACGATATCAAACAGGAGACACTGCCCTCCCTTTCCGACCGGAAGCCTTACTCGGCTTTTACACCAAAACTTGCCCTGAACTATAAAATCACTCCCCAGATCGCGCTCTTCGGATCCTACGGTTTGAGTTTCGACAGTCCCGCCAACAATGAAATGGAGAGTCCTGATCCGGCCTACCTGTATAACATCGATCTCAAACCACAGGAATCGGGCAATGCGGAACTTGGGATCAAAGGCAACGTCTTTAGATGGAACAGTGAGGCATTCCGCAAACTGCTGTTCGAAGCCACCCTGTTTTACATCAATGTAAAAAACGAGATTGTTCCCTACGAGGTGCTTGGCAGCGTTTACTACCGGAATGCCGCCAAAACGAGCCGCGCAGGCTGCGAACTGGGCGCTCAGCTGGAGATACTCCGCGATCTGAATTTTACGGCTACCTATACTTATTCCTACTTTAAATATGACACTTACATGGCCATGGCTGTTGAGATGGACTCAACCGGCATGATCACGACCGAAGAAGATTATGCAGGAAACATCGCCCCCAGCGTTCCGCGAAACAACATTTACCTGGCGCTTGCCTACTCGCGGACACTGAACCGGCATATCACAGGCTTTGTGAAACTCAGCTACAATGGAATAAGCGGCATGTGGGTTGATGATGCCAACAGTGCCAAAACAAATGCCTATAACCTTGTAAATTCAACACTCGGGTTTGATATGAAATTCGGCCACTTCAGCTTCCTGGTAACCGGCGGGGTGAATAATATGTTCGACGAGATCTATGTAGGTTTCACCAATACCAATTCAGCCGATAAGCGGTATTACGAGGCGGGTGCTCCCCGGGATTGGTTTTTATCGGTAAATCTCGGATATACCTTTTAACGTATGAACTGCAGCATCCTGAAAATCGCTCTGTTTGCACTGATCTTCCTGGCTATTCCGGTTGCTCATTCTCAATCTGTTCCCGGAATTGTATTCAATCCTGCTTTCAGCAATTCATACCGGATCTACCCGAGTCAGGTCAACCAGACAGAGGTATTTATCACGAAAAGCCCGCTCGATCAGGATATCCTTTTTTCAGCGTGCAACACACTGAACTTTATACCCTTTTTTATCAGTGAAGGGATTTACGTTTCAACCAATGGCGGAGATACCTGGCGGGGAAACGATACCTGCACCGGAAGCCCGATAGGTTATCACGGAGGTGATGCCGGCATCACCATCGACAAGAACGGCACCTTTCTCCTCACCCGGCTGGGCCGCTCTCCTTTCGTGGGTCTTTACAGCCATTATTCCCTCGACAACGGACTTACGTGGTCGGCTCAGCAGGTTATCTCCACCGATGACCTTGAGCGGGCCTCGCTCACCTCCGATGTGGAGCCAGGCAGCGTTTGGTACGGAAGGAGCTATGCAGCCTGGGTTAAGTTTGCCTTGCCTTATCCTTTGATGTTTTCCTTTACCGATGATGCGGGACAGCACTGGAGTGCGCCCAAAGCAATCAACAACCCACCCGTTCGCAGCGCCGGAGGAGATATCGCCGTGGGGCTCGATGGAAAAATTTATACCTGTTGGGCAGGGGTGACCGATTTTTCACCCTTTATGGAGATCCATGTGGGGTTTGCCCGGTCACTTAATGGAGGGGAAGACTGGACTGTGAGCGAATCTGCCTTTGCGATGAGCGGGATAAGCGGCATACTGAGCAATAAAAGCAACATCCGGGTAAATAGTCTGCCGACACTGGCCATCGACACCACCAACGGACCCTACCGGGGCCGCATCTATATTATCACTACCCAGAAAGGACTCGCACCGGCCGGCACCGATCCCGATATCATCCTGAACCGCTCTACCGACGGGGGAACGACATGGTTACCGGGAATCCGCGTGAACCAGGATCCGGTGAATAATGGAAAAACACAGTATTTTCCTGCGCTGCACATCGATCGGTTTGGCGCTGTCAACATTTTGTTTTATGATGACCGGAATACCACCAACGACTCTACCGGAGTTTTTCTGGCAAGATCGACAGATGGCGGGGAGAGCTGGCATGAATTTGAAATCTCTGATCACAACTTTAAACCCATTCCGATCGGCGGGCTCGGACAAGGGTATCAAGGCGATATGATCGATCTTACATCCACTGAATCAACGCTTTGGCCGGTATGGATGGACAATTCAACCGGAATATACCAGATTTGGACGGTACCGGTCGGCTTTTCTGAAGTGGGAATCAAAGAATATGTAACATCCAACCCCATTGCCCTGACAGTGGCACCGAATCCCGCCATACATACTGTTGAAATACAGTTTCATCTCCCCGCGAACACGCGGGCCAGAATCTTTGTAACCGATTTCCTGGGACGAAAAGTTGCCGAAGCCGCCCCCGCACAGGGTGCGAAATCATGCAGTCTTAACTGTGAAAGCTGGCCTGCCGGAATTTACCAGGCATGCATTGTTTTGCCCGGCGGAGCAGCGACTTCAGTTAAAATTGCCGTATATCACTGATAACAATTGTTCGGTATAAAAATTTTCCGCTTGAAACATCAACTGGTAAAAGGATCAATATTGAATTCATCAGTAATGTATATCTGGTGGGTTCTACCGGGGCGATTCAAGGATTAGTTTTTGCCTTGTATTTTTAAACTGTTATAGCTATTTTTGCCTTGTATTTTTAAATCTAACAGATGAAACGACTTGTTGACAATATATTATTGGATTGGAAAAATAGTTCACGGCGAAAGCCTTTAATTGTTCGTGGTGCAAGGCAGGTAGGAAAAACATTTACCATAACAACCTTTGGTAAAGCAAATTTTAAAAACCTTGTAATTATTGACTTCGAACGGAATCACGGATTCAAAAATATTTTTGAAAATGATTTGCAGCCTGCAAGAATTATTGATGAACTGGAACTTGCCACAAGCAAGAAAATAGCACAGGGAGAAACGCTGATTTTCTTTGATGAAATTCAGGAATGTCCGAGAGCTTTAGTTTCGCTGCGGTATTTTTATGAAGAAATGCCCGGATTGCATATCATTGCAGCCGGTTCATTGCTGGAATTTGTAATGGGTGAATTCTCATTTCCTGTCGGAAGAATACAATTTACCGAAATTTTTCCCCTGAATTTCCTCGAGTTTCAAATGGCTTTGGGAAATGAGCGGGCTATTGAGTATTTGTCAGGTGTTCCGAAAGAATTGTCAGATTCTTCTCATGAGTTTTTACTTAAACAGGTGAAAGATTATTTTTTTGTAGGAGGTATGCCGGAAGCAGTGAAAACATTCGTGGCAACAAAATCGATTAACAGGGCAATTGAAGTTCAAGGTGAAATATGCAACTCCCTGAAACAAGATTTTGCAAAATATAATCCGCATGTTGATAAACAGTGTTTGTCAGGAGTTTTTACCTCGCTGGCCATGAATGTTGGTAAGCAAACTAAATATGCTTCGCTAAGCAATGATTTTTCAAACCCAACCATAAAAAAAGCCTGTAATACCTTGGTTCAGGCAAAACTGGCACATACCATCCATTCTGTTAATCCGCAAGGATTCCCTTTGCAAATTATGACTTCAAAGGTATTTAAAACATGTATGCTCGATATTGGAATTATGAATTACTTATGTGGTATTTATAAGACCGATGAATATTTTAAAAATGACTTGCTGAACATTTATCGCGGCGCCATGGCCGAGCAATTTATAGCGCAGGAAATAGTCATGAACCAAAATAATGAATTATTCTATTGGAGCCGTCAGGCAAAAAGCAGCGCAGCTGAAATTGACTATGTGATGGCGGTAAACGACAGAATAATTCCGGTTGAGGTTAAAAGTGCCAAAGCAGGTAGTTTACGCAGCATGCATCAATTTCTAAAAGAATTTCCCGACTGCAGGGGCGGATACGTTTTTTCAGCAAACAAATATGCTGAACTGCCTGATCAGAAATTAACTTTTATACCTTTATATTTTGCTTATTCTGCCAGTAAATATTGAAATGCGGGTATCAGGATGTAACGACTATCTTTCAAAACCCATCGACAAAGATGAATTTCTGCGGTTAATGCAAAAGTATTTCAGGAAATAAATATTAATACCTCATCATTCTCCGCGGAACCGTCATTATTACGTCGGACCTGTTGCCTGTAACTTCCATGTTATAGAGATAAATACCCGGCTGCAAGGCAGAGCCATCGACCCTTAAGATGTGTTCGCCGGCTGCAGGGTTGATGAATATCTGTTGTACAACCTCTTTCCCGAATAAATCATATACTCTGATTGCAACTTCGGTAACGGTCTGAGCTAAATCCAATTGTCCGGTACGACTACCTTCGTATGGAACGGTAAAGGAGATTTCAGTTTCATCACGGAAAGGGTTTGGATAATTCTGTTTCAAAACAAAATCCGAAACCGGCGACTTCAACTCTGCTCCTGTGCCCACAGTTGAGCGTTTATACCTGAGAAACGCCCCCTCCATGCCAATCGCATACCCATGAAGGGTGTCGGGGAAAGTAATCCTGAAGATGGCTGTGGAATCAGGGGCTGGCTTCATTGTCCATGTTGTACCCGCATCTGTGCTTACGATCAGTCTTCTTTTCGGACCAAGCGGAGCCCATACTTCACTTTCGTTCCGGAAGGCGATGTCGTAAGCATTTCCCTGGATGCCGAGTTCACTGTAACTCCAGCTAACACCTCCATCGGAGGTACGGATCATTCCAACGCCATAGCCAAAATCGGGATCACCTCCTGCCCCAAGCACATTGAGCGGGTCGAAAATGTGTAGCGCATGCACCTCATCTGCAGGAGCATAGATAGGATCAATGGCTATCCACCGGTTTCCCCCATCGGTGGTTCTCCAAACAACACCGGCAATATCGAACATACCCCCACCGGCAAATCCGATCTGTTCATTGTAAAAGTTGATGTTGAGTACCGGAAAAAAGGCAAGGGTGGAGGTGTCGATCGCGGCCTGTGTCCATGTGGCGCCTCCATCGTGTGTGCGGAGGAGTGCATGGGGTTTCCCTCCCATCCATCCGTTGAGCGAATCAAGGTAGAGAATGCAGGTCATAAAGAGGTTTTCCACCGGGTAGACAGTTTTTTCCCAGTGAACGCCGCCATCCCTCGTCTTCAGCAACTCCGTGCCATAAGGTACATTCTGGTAATTGTTGCAGGACGCCCAGCCCAGGTTATTATCGTGAAAGTAAATGGCTGCAACGTCGGAAAAGGTTCCGGCAGACTGAAATTCCCAGGTATTTCCGCCATCGGTGGTGTGAAGTATCATTCCCGAGTCAGCCGCTACCCACCCGGTGAGGCTGTCGGTAAATGACATCGCCCGGAGATAGCGGTTTGTAGGCATCGCAACACGCTCCCAGGAACCCTGGGCCAGACAACACACGGGAAGGATGAACCCCAGGACAAGGGTATGGATAAAGCGACTTTTCCGTCTGGTCATTCTGCTCATTTTACCTCCGGTTCAGATTCATCCTTCAGGTCTTCCTCTTTGGCGTTGTGAAGTTTTGCCTTCATATCGGCTGGCATCTCATCCGTGTATTCGGTCACTTCTGCGTTTTCGTCACCGCTGCCTTTTCCGTATTTAATTTTCGGGTCGTCGGTTGTTCCGAGAATGCGGAGGTTGATGGCGACAATTCCCAGGGGAGGCAGGCCAATGCGCATTTTCAAAGCAAGCTTTCCGTCAAAATTGCTGGTCCCTGAAAGCCGGATCCTGAAACCGGAGATCTTCATTTTCGTCTGCTCCAGGGTTATTACATTATTTTTTATTGTACTCTTAAGCTCCACCTTCGAGAGGTCAGGATTTTTCAGCTTCTCCTTTTCTGTACTCTTGCTGACCGTGGTAAACAGCTTCAACCCCTTTACCTTCACTTTTTTAAGGGTGATGGTGCCACCTCCGTCGAGCGAAGGGTAAACCGGCATCATGCCGGCATCGAGTTTGCCTTTCAGCGTATAATCGAGGGAGATAATTCCCTCAGCACTGCCAGCCGAAGAGGCCAGGTTCCGAAAGAGTTCCACCTCATTATACGCGCGCTTCACGTCAAAATCGGAGGCGGTTACACGAAAATCGAAGAACGCATGGGAGGGGTTGTTGCTCCCGTAGGTCGCATCCATGCCAACTTTGCAGCCGATCAGCTCAAAATTCATCCCTTTCAGAAGCAGCAGTCCGTCGCGGATCTCGAGCCCTGCGATCAGGTTGTTAAGCGCCAGTCCGCGGTACTGAACCTTTTTCAGGTCGGCAGTCAGCCCGATCTCAAGGTTGGCAGGAACCATGATAACCCCTGCAGGTTTCACAGCGGGGGCTGATCCCTGTGCAGTCGAACCCGAGGTGATCGCAGCCAGAGCCATAAATTCATCCACGAGAAGTGAATTCGAATTGAATTTGAAGCTCCCCTTTAACTTCTGACCCGAAAGGGCATAGTTAACCACATTGGTCAGCTGTCCGTCGAGCCGGATATCGGAGGCCCCGTAACGACCGATGAATTTTTCGAACCTGGTTTTGTCATTCTCAAATTTGAAAACTCCCTCAATCACAACAAACTGACGGGGCAGGTATTCAGAGGTAAAGCCGATATTCTTCAGAACAAGGCCCCCGCTGTTGTGCAGTTTATCGTACCGGCCAGCCTGAGCATCGCTTTGCAATCCTTTGATATGGAAATCGGTTTCGATGAGTCCGTCAAGTTCCATCCCTTTTTGTGAGAACAGCCTGTAGATTTTAGCAACATCCAGCGTTCCTTTCGAGGTGATGTCATAGGCAACATTATCGGGATTCTTAACATCAGCAAGGATTTCGAAAGGATGGCCTTCGAAACGGAACGACAGTGGTGAAACAGTGACACGCGTATCACTGAGCTTCCCTGTGCCGTTGCTGATGGCAGCATCCACGGTTATTTTTTCGAGCGGATGCGGATAGTATTTTGTTTGCAGGCTGCCATCGCTGAGATGCAATTTAATGTCCGACACCGGAAAGAGTTTCTTGTCCGGTGCATAACTCCCTTTCACCTCCAGGCCGATACCGAGCATCCCTTTCAGATCGAGACTGTCGATGTGTACGACATCCTTTAATTCCGCCAGGTTTATTTGCGTTGACAACTTTGCTTCTACAGGCAGATCGGTAAGCCCGTTCAGGTGGAAATATCCTTCCAGTTTGTTTTTCAGGAAACTGGCTTTCAGGTTGTCGACCTGCAGGTTGATGTTCCGGTAATTTTCATCGGGCGCTGATGCATTCAGGTTGAAGGAAAGTCCGGAGAGTGGCTGGGGAAGGTCGCTGTATTTAAAGTAGCCATCGTAAAAAACAGAGGTAAGTTTAAATTTCGGAATGCTGAGAACCACGGTGTCGTGTTTTTTGGGATCGGGGTTCGGACCAATGGCATAGGTGCCTTCTGCCTCCATATCCATTTCAAACATACCCCGCAGATCAACCTGGTCCACACCGAACGCCTTCGACCACTTCCCTATGTCCATCTTAGTGCTGGCCTTTGCAAAAACCCAAACCTTGTCGGTGCTGATAAGCTTCAGCGTGGCGCTAAAAAGTTCATCATTGTAGATAGACAGAAGGCTGAAGTAGGCAGAGTATCCGTTTTTAAGGAAGCTGAAATCGCCCTGAAAGCTGACCGGCACACCCTTTATCTTCAGATCATTTTTATCGAAAACAATATTCAGCGAACGGGTGTTGATGCGGGTAGTGAGATCAGCAACGATGGGTTACGATTTCATATAGGCAGTTTTCCCATACCAGAAATCCAAAGAATCGATCCTTATCTTCGAGGTCAGGTTGAGAATATCCTTGCTCAGCAGACTGGTTCCCTTGTAATTGAATCCTTTGAGTTCGATCTTCAACGGAATTGAAGCGTCAGAATAGAGAAACCCGGAGTTGATGAAGCTGATATGTTCAATGTTCAGATCCCCGCTTCCGTTCGCAGTAGTATCCTCTCCGGCAACGGCTGCAGTATCTGACCTGTAAACATCATAGCTTGTCCCGCCTTTGTCGTCGTACTGAATCCTTACCTGGGCCTGGTCGAGATAAACCCTTGTAACCTTGATCGTTTTACCGAAAAGGCTCAGTACATCAATCCCAAAGAAAACCTCCTTTGCTGCAACAAGTGTATCCTTTTCGAAGGGGGCGGAACTCTTCAGTGAAAAATCTTTCAGCCCCATAGTAAGATGCGGAAAATGGCTGAAAAAGGAGAGTTCCATCCCGGAAAAGTTCAATTCTGTTTTCAGCCTGCTGCCGGCAAGCGATTTTATCCCTTCTGCAACCTTGTCCTTAAAGATAAAGGGTGCTGTAATCAGGATTATCAAAATCAGCAGTATTGCGATGGAAATGACCGCAATGATCTTTTTAAAACGCTTCATTGGTGGAAAATTTATCTGGATTCCTGGGTTTTCAGTTGTTTCAGTACAGCAAGTGCTTCATCAATGTGTTTCTGGAAGTTGATCTGAGAGGAGAAAACCATCCTGATGATTCCATCTTTATCGATAACATAGGTCACGCGCCCCGGAATAACTCCAAGAGACTTCCCCACATTATACTTCTCGGCGACCGCTTTTCCCTTGTCGGACAAGAGTATGAACGGCAGTTTATGATTGGCTGCAAATGCCTGGTGAGAAGCGATGTCATCGGCGCTTATGCCGATCACCTCCGCCCCGGCCTCCTTGAAATCTTCATAGGCATCGCGAAAACCGCAGGCCTCCTTGGTACAGCCAAAGGACTCATCCTTGGGGTAGAAGAAAACCACAATATTCACCTTCCCCAGGAAATCGGTGAGGTTAACCCGCTTGCCTGTCTGATCGGGCAGCGAAAAATCGGGAGCCATGCTCCCCACTTCTAATACGTTTGTCATAGATTTGGTCTTGGTACCGGACTGAAGTCCGGGGTTCTTATCTGAATCTGTACACGAAATTACAAAATAGTTTAGAATAAATATAAATAACAAGAATATTTTATATCTTTGCACAACCATTTATCATTATGAATTTATAAAGATAACAAATATGAAAACATTCTTAGGAATAATTTTGATTTTCACCATGACAACCGTAGTTAGCGCCCAGGTAAAAAAGAACTTTTACGATTTCAAGGCCACCACCATCGATGGTGTTCCAGTCGATCTTTCGGCATATAAAGGCAAAAAGATTCTGGTGGTCAACACTGCCTCAAAGTGTGGATATACCCCGCAATATGCCCAGCTCGAAGAGATCTACAAGACCTATGGAAACGAAAGGTTTGTAGTAATCGGATTTCCCGCCAACAATTTCATGAGCCAGGAACCCGGATCAAATACTGAAATCAAGGAGTTCTGCACAGGCAAATATAATGTTACCTTTCCGATGATGTCGAAGATCTCGGTCAAGGGAAAGGACATGGATCCTCTATACCAATGGCTCACATCAAAAGAGCAGAACGGTGTCGTTGACGCTCCCGTGAAATGGAACTTCCAGAAATTCATGATCGACGAAAACGGCAACCTGGCAGGAATGGCACCTCCGGGCGAAGCTCCCGATTCCGAACGCATTGTAACCTGGATTAAAACCGGAAAAGTTAACTAGCATGAAAAAATATAAATGCACCATCTGCGGCCATATCTATGACCCCAGGGAGGGCGACCCGCATACAGGCATTGCGCCGGGCACCGCTTTCGAAGATATTCCCGATGACTGGGTCTGTCCGATTTGCGGAGTGGGCAAGGAGGATTACATCCCAATGAAATAAATTTACTTTATCTTTGGTAAAAAATCAATTTACCATGGAAAACAGTATCAAAGGCTCCCAAACCGAGAAGAACCTCCTGAAGGCCTTCGCCGGCGAATCGCAGGCTAAAAACCGTTACACCTTTTATTCAAAGCAGGCCAAAAAAGAGGGGTTTGAGCAGATTTCTGCACTTTTCGCCGAAACTGCCCTGAATGAAGAGGCGCATGCAAAGGTCTTCTTCAAATTCCTGGAAGGCGGACCGCTGGAAATCACAGCCACGTACCCGGCCGGAACCATCGGAACAACAGCAGAAAACCTGAAAGCAGCCGCATCGGGCGAACACGAAGAGTGGGAAGAACTTTACCCCTCCTTTGCCAAAACTGCCTCCGACGAGGGGTTCCCAAAAGTGTCTGTTGCCTTCAAACTGATTGCCACCGTTGAACAACATCACGAAAAAAGGTATCTGAAATTGCTTGACAACCTTGAAAAAAACAGGGTATTCGAGAAAGAGGAGAAAGTCTATTGGATTTGCCGTAAATGCGGGTATATCCATTTCGGAACCAAGGCGCTGCAAAACTGCCCTGCCTGTCAGCATCCGGTCGGGTATTTTGAAGTGTTGGGGGAGAATTATTGAGGCGTGACGCGTGACGGGTGACGCGTGACACGTGACGTGGAAAGTAAAGCATTGTTTGCATTAAGAAATATCGGATATAGTGATTATGAAGAAGCGAGAATTCAAAAAAGCGGAAGTTTTAGCAGATTACAAATTGGCGAATGAGAGCCGCCAGGTGAGTCTGCTGGGCAGGCGTGAAGTGTTGGGCGGGAGAGCCAATTTTGGCCTTTTCGGCGATGGGAAAGAGGTTCCGCAGATCATCAAGGCGAAGTTTTTCCGTAACGGTGACTGGCGTTCGGGTTACTACCGCGACCAGACATTTATGATGGCAGCGGGATTGTCGACACTCGACATCTTTTTTGCCCAGGTTTATGGTGATACCGACATTGAACGCAACCCCGACAATGGTGGCCGTCTGATGAACTGTCACTTTGCCACCCGCAGCCTCGACAGCAAAGGTGAGTGGAAGGACCTTACAAAACAGAAAAACTCATCGGGCGACATCTCCCCCACGGCCGGACAGATGCCCCGCCTGCTAGGACTGGCACTCGCTTCGAAAGTTTTCCGCAACAATCCCGAGATGTGGGAACATGCTAAAAAGTTTACTGTAAAAGGGAACGAGATCGCCTTCGGGATGATTGGCGACGCCTCCACTTCCGAAGGGTACTTCTTCGAAGCTATCAATGCCGCCGGAGTACTCCAGGTACCGATTGCCCTCTCGGTTTGGGACGATGGTTACGGAATCTCAGTTCCGAAAAAAATTCAAACAACCAAAGAGCGTATTTCCGAACTACTGAAAGGATTTGTAGGCGACGAAAAAACTCCCGGTATTCGTCTTTTTTCGTGCAACGGATGGGATTATCCCGCGCTGTACGCCATGTACGAAGAGGGAATTGAGATCTGCCGCAAAGAGATGGTTCCGGTGGTTTTTCACGTAAAGGAACTTACCCAGCCCCAGGGGCACTCCACCTCAGGATCACACGAACGGTATAAATCGCCGGAACGGCTTGCCTGGGAAAAGGCCAACGACTGCATCCCAAAGATGAGGGAATGGATCCTTACCGAAGGGATTGCCTCCAAAGAAGAGCTGGATGCCATCGAAGCAGAATCGGTTAAGGCAGCCAAAGCCGCGAAAGACAGGGCCTGGAAAGCTTTCCTGACCCCATTTAAAGAGGAGCGCAAGCACCTGATCGATGTGGTGAAGACCACAAGCTGTCCGTGTAAGAAACAGGACCGTATCGACAAGATCGTTGCCGACCTTGAAGCCATCGCCGAACCCATCCGTAAGGACATTTATTCTGCCGCAAAAAAGATCATGCGCGATGTGTGTACCTCCTGCAGCATGAAAAAACCGATGAAAGCCGACCTCGATGTGTGGATGGAGGAGCAGAAGAAACTCAACGCCAGCCGTTACAGCTCTCATCTTTACAGTCAGTCGGAGCAAAGCGCATTCAATATTGAAGGGATCGCCCCTGTATTCAATGATGACTCCCCGATTGTTACCGGCCGTGAGGTGCTGAATGCCAACTACAATATCCTTTTCAAAGAGAACCCGCTGGCCGTGATCTTCGGTGAAGATGTCGGCAAGATCGGCGGTGTGAACCAGACGCTTGAAGGGATGCAGGCAAAATATGGCGAAACCAGGGTGAGCGACACCGGGATCCGCGAAGCAACGATTGTCGGTCAGGGGCTGGGTATGGCACTACGCGGACTTCGTCCCATTGCCGAGATCCAGTATTTCGACTATCTCCTTTACGGATTGCAGGTACTCAGCGACGACCTTGCCACCACCCATTACAGGACTGCAGGCGGACAGAAAGCTCCGCTGATCATCAGCACCCGCGGTCACCGTCTTGTCGGCATCTGGCACAGCGGCTCGGCTATGAGCATGGTTCTCAACTCCATCCGTGGCATGCATGTTCTTGTACCGCGCGACATGACACAAGCCTCTGGTTTTTACAACACCATGATGGCTTCCGACGATCCCGCACTGATCATCGAACCGCTGAATGGCTACCGCCTGAAAGAACGCATGCCCGCAAACATCGGCCACTACCGCATCCCCATCGGGATCCCCGAAGTACTCAGCGAAGGCACCGACGTTACCCTTGTTACCTATGGCTCCTGCGTAAAGATAGCCCAGGAGGCGCTGCCTCAGATCAGGGACTTTGGCATCTCGGTCGAACTCATCGATGTACAATCGCTGCTCCCTTTCGACCGCAACCATGATATCCTGAAATCATTGAAGAAGACCAATAAAATTCTCTTCTTCGACGAAGATACAAGCGGCGGCGCCACGGCTTTCATGATGCAGAAGGTGCTCGAAGACCAGGGTGGCTACCGTTACCTCGATGCCGAACCCAAAACACTCACTGCCAACGACCACCGGCCTGCCTATACCAACGATGGCGACTACTTCTCAAAACCCAATGCCGAGGATGTGTTCGAGACCATTTACCTCATGATGCACGAATACAATCCGAATAAGTATCCGAGGATCTGGTGACGGAAAACGTGACGCGTGACGCGTGACATCCGCTCTCCGCAAGTTTTCACGCCAGAAGGCATCTGATTAGTCAAACCCTACTTCTTGAACGAAGAGAATTGCATCAGCCAGATGAAAACCGGCAACCCGGAAGCCTTCCGTGAGATGGTTGACCATTTCCGCGACCGGGTTTACAATACGGCCCTCTCACTGCTTCAAAACCATGAGGACGCGCAGGATGTCTCACAGGAGGTATTTGTGGAGATTTACCAATCCATCAGCAACTTCAGAGGCGACTCAAAATTGTCGACCTGGGTTTACCGGATCACGGTTCAGAAATCGCTGGAGCATATCCGAAGCAGCCGTCGAAAGAAACGGTCGGGTATCCTTCTCAGCCTGTTCGGGAGGGAGGATATGGTGGCCGTGTCGGCATCATCGCCATTCTATCACCCGGGCGTGAAACTCGAGAACAAGGAGCGGGCCGCCGTTTTATTCGAAGCCATCAGCCGGCTGCCCGAAAACCAGCGAACCGCATTTACGCTTCATAAGGTGGAGTCGCTCAGTTATGCGGAAATTGCCGAAATCCTTCAGCAATCGCTCTCCTCGGTAGAGTCGCTGATGTTCAGGGCGAAACAGAATCTTAAGCGGCTGCTTACATCCTGGTACGAAAAAAACGAATAATAGCGCAAGTTTTTGACACGGTTAACATCCAACAGCATATGAAAACAAAAGAACAATGGATCGGTGAAACGATGGACAGCCTTGACGGGATGCAACGCGCAACCAGCGATCCGATGCTCCATGAGAAAGTGACCACCAGACTCGGGCAATCCGTTCGCAGCTCCAGGCCCGGACAGTCCGATCAGAGCGCCATCTTCCCGGCAGTGAACCTGTTGCTGAAGATCGCGGCGGGACTGGCACTGCTCATCTCCGTCAACGTCATCTCGGTGGTCGTTTATTCCCGGGCAGTCGCAGCGGAGAACAACCTCAACCCGGTTGCTGCAGGTTATTTTTCTTATATCAAAACCGTAACTCCAGAGCTATGAAAAGTAAGTTCATTTTGATTGGGATCATCGTCCTGCTGATTCTGCTGAATGTTGCGACCCTCACCTTCATGTGGCTGCACAGGCCGCACCGGCCTATGCTGCGCACAGTTACTGACCCGACCCTGTTCATGGTCAAAAAACTTGACCTGAATAAAGAACAAAGAACGATCTTCCGCCACCTGAGGGTACGGTACCGTGCCAGGATGGATATTCTTGAGCAATGCGACAGGGCGCTGCATAATAGATTTTTCGACCTTTCGATGCTCACCACGGTCGATTCATTACGAACCGCGCGGATTGCCGATTCCATTGCAATGGTGAGGCAGGAGATGGAGATCCTTACCCTCCGCCATTTTACCGAACTCAGGCAGCAGTTGGATGACCGGCAGCGGAGAAAATTCGACACCGTTTTCTATGATGCGCTGAAAGTAGTGTTGCCACCTCCCCCACCTCCTCCACCACCTCCTCCGCCTCCTCCTGGTATGGCACCACCGCCTCCACCACCCCCTCCGGGAAAATAGATGCATGTATTTCTATACATATTATAACTATATATTTAACATCTAATCATAAACCATGAAAACAACAATCAGGAAAATCAAAATGATCGTGCTAACCATAGTGTTAAGCATGATGGCTTGCGGGGCCTACGCCCAGAACAAGGAAGATGCACCCAATGCCGCCAGACCCATGGACCGCCACGACCTCCAGGTTGCGCCAGTTCCACCGCCCCCTCCACCGCCACCTCCGGCCCCGGATGCTCCCGACCAGATTGATGATCATGGTCCCATGCCCCTCGACCTGCCCGACCTTACGGCCGACCAACAGGCGAAAATCAGTAAGATCGACCTGAAGAACATCGAAGCCATGACCCCGCTGAAAAACCAGATGCGCGAGAAGAGAGCAAAAATGGCCACCCTTCTTTCCACCCAGCCGGTGAACCTGAAGGAGGCTGACCTGGCTGCAGATGAGATCGGGAAAATAATGGTATCCATGATGAAACTGCAGATCAGGCACGACCAGGAGTTACGTACCGTATTGACACCCGACCAGCAGATCATCTTTGATGCACGGCCAAAGCCGTTCCTGGGCCCCCGTGCGATGAAAAAGGGGCGCAGATAAACGGATGACGAATGGCGGATGGCGGATGACGGATGGCGGATGGTGAAATTTTCTTAAATTCGACCCGTGAATATTAACAAGTTCAATATACGTGTTTACGGATTCCTGATCGACGACGGGAAGGTGCTTGTTACCGATGAATTCAGGCTTGGAATCTATATGACCAAATTTCCGGGCGGCGGGCTGCATTTTGGTGAAGGTACTATTGAGTGCCTGAAACGGGAATTTTTGGAAGAACTGGGGATTGAAATCGAGGTGTTGTCCCACTATTACACCACCGACTTCTTCCAGCCGACCACCCTGCTACCCTCCGAAATGCAGCTATTCAACATCTATTACCTCGTGGATGCGAAAAGGCCATTCATCTTTAAAACCACGACAGTTCGGAACGACATTCCTGCCATGGAAGGGGCGCAGTGCTTCCGCTGGATAAAGATCAGTGATCTGACCGAAGAGGAATTTACCTTTCCCATCGACCGGTTTATCGTTGAAAAGTTGAAATAAAACGAAGATCAATGAAAATTTTAACGCTATTAGCCTGCGTCATTTTGTTGCTGACCGGCTGCAACCAGTCTGAACAGGGCAAAGCAATGATCAGCGGAAAATTGACTGATGCCTCGGGAGAGAGGTTAATCCTGCAGGAGCTTGGATCAACAGAGCTTCACAACCTCGATTCCGTTACGGTAGATACCGGCGGGCATTTCCTCTTTGAACTCGCTCCCGCTGAACGCGGGTTTTACCTGCTGCAGGCCGGCAGCGGGAAGGTGCTTGTGGTTACTCTTGACAAAGGTGAGCAGGTAATAGTTACCGGTGATTTTGCGGAATTCCCCGACAGGACCAGAATTGAGGGATCGGCGGACAATGCTTTGCTTCAGTCGTTCTTCGAATTTACCCGAAAGAATGAACAGCGGGTTGATTCGCTGGAAAACCTGCTGGTGGAGCGGCAGGACAGCGCCGACTATTATCCCCTCACCCTCCGGCTGGATACCGCCTTCAAACAAATCTGGGAACTTCAGCGGGATTATGAGAAATCCTTTATTGATCAAAACCCGGGATCCCTGGTATCGCTCATCGTCCTGAATTATGCTTTTGGTATGAGCCCGGTTCTTTCGCCGGCAGAGGATTCGGTTTACTACCTGAAACTCGATAAATCCCTCGGCGCAAAATATCCTGACAACAAACATGTTGCCTATCATCACCAGCGGATCATGGAGTTCAGGCGGCAGCAGGAGGTGAAGAATCTGAGGAAATAGTTTTTTCGTAACTTGCCGCCGATATCCCGATATGCAGAAAAAGATCTACTTCGCTTCCGATTTTCACCTCGGCATCCCCGACCACGACCGCAGCCTGGTTCGCGAGAAGAGGATGGTTGCCTGGCTTGAGATGGCCCGTGCCGATGCGTCGGAAATTTACCTCATGGGAGATCTGTTCGACTTCTGGTTTGAATACAGGACAGCCATTCCGCGCGGTTATGCCCGGCTGCTCGGGAAGCTTGCCGAGATCACCGACTCGGGCATCCCCGTTCACCTTTTCCGCGGAAACCACGACATGTGGGCCTTCAATTATCTTACAGAGGAGCTCAATATCACCCTCCACCGCGATCCCGAATTCCATGAGTTCAACGGAGTTAAATTTTACCTGGCCCACGGCGACGGATTGGGCCCCGGCGATCACGGCTATAAGTTCATCAAGAAGGTTTTCGCCAACCGGTTCAACCAGTGGCTATTCAGATTGCTTCATCCCGATTTAGGCATCCGGATGGCGCTCTACTGGTCGCGAAAGAGCCGCGCCGTGGCAACAGAGAAGGAGAAGAAAGATGAGGAACGGAATAAAAAACTGATCGAAGAGCGGATCAGGATTCATTCACTTGAGATGATCCGAAACCATCCCGACCTGCAATTCCTGATCTATGGACATTACCACTACCCGATGGTCTCTCCTTTATCAGAAACCGCCATTCAGGTGGTGCTCGGCGACTGGATAACCCATTTTTCGTATGGGGTGTTTGACGGAAGAACATTTGAACTGAAGACCTGGTAAAAAAAAAATGGCCACTCACAGAGCAGCCATTTTTTTTAATTACATTTTTGATTACTCCGGATGAATCGCCTCTACCGGACAAACATCAGCGCAAGCGCCGCAATCGGTGCAAACTTCAGGATCAATTTTATAGATATCACCTTCGGCAATCGCTTCAACGGGACACTCATCGATACAGGTTCCGCAAGCTGTGCAATCATCATTGATTTTGTAAGCCATGACTTGTTATTTTATGTCCCGGGCACGGAACAAGTTAGTATTGAATATTCGCTGCAAATATAGGAATTTTTCTAAATATAAAGACTGTGAAAAATTTAACTGCCGGTTATACTTTCGACTTTTATCTTTTGACTTAACCTTTGACTTTTAACCATTGACTTTTAACTTTATTCTTTACTTTTGCACCACTAAATGAACAGATACTATGGCTAAGAAAAAAAGACCCGTTATTGAACGGGAAGAGGTGGTTGTAAAGTTTGTCGGCGACTCCGGCGATGGAATGCAACTCACCGGAAGCATGTTTTCTGATGTTGCAGCGATTGTTGGAAACGACCTTGCCACTTTTCCCGACTTTCCTGCTGAAATCCGTGCACCCCAGAATACCGTTGCCGGTGTTTCCGGGTTCCAGGTTCACATGGGCAGTACGAAAATCTTCACCACCGGCGACCTGGTAGATGTGTTGGTTGCCATGAATCCCGCTTCCCTCAGGTCGAACCTTAAGTGGGCCAAGAAGGGTGCCACCATTCTCACAGATACTGATGCCTATGATGAGAAGACCATCGAGAAGGCAGGTTATAAAAACGATCCCTTTACCGACAATTCCCTCGACAGCTTCAACATGATCAAGGCGCCAATTACCACGCTTACCAAAGCGAGTCTGCAGGACCTCGGCGTTGACAACAAGGTTGCCGAACGAAGCAAAAACATGTTCGCACTGGGCATGCTGTTTTATATATTCAACCGCGACCTGAAGCCCTCATTCAAATATTTTGAAGACAAATTCAAGAAAAAACCTGAACTGATCGAGATCAACAAGATCGTTTTGCAGGCCGGATACAACTATGCCGACACTGTGGAGGCCCTCGAGTCGGTAATTCAGGTTTCGGCCGCCAACATGGAAAAAGGCAGGTACCGGAACATTACCGGCAACGTGGCCACCGCATGGGGACTGCTTGCCGCGGCTGAGAAATCGGGGCGTCCGCTTTTCCTCGGCTCCTACCCCATCACCCCGGCAACGGAGATACTGATGGAACTGTCGAAACACAAATCACTGGGGGCAAAAGTCTTCCAGGCAGAGGATGAAATCGCAGGGATATGCTCTGCCATCGGCGCATCATTTACCGGTGCCATGGCTTGTACCACAACCTCCGGTCCGGGACTCTCGCTGAAGAGCGAGGCCATCGGGCTCGCCGTAATTACAGAATTGCCGCTGGTTATCGTGAACGTGCAACGCGGAGGTCCCTCCACCGGACTGCCTACCAAATCGGAACAGAGCGACCTCTACCAGGCCCTGTTCGGCCGCAATGGTGAATGTCCGGTGATTGTGATTGCCGCCTCCACTTCGGAGAACTGTTTTTATTATGCTTACATGGCAGCTAAACTCTCTATAGAGCACATGACCCCCACGATCCTGCTTACTGATGGCTATCTTGGGTTTGGCTCGGCGCTGTTCCGCATTCCGAAAATGGCCAGCATGCCTCCCATCAAGCCGCCCATCGCAGCAGCCAATGATCCTGATTACAAACCTTATCGCCGCGATCCCGCGACTCATGTACGCCAGTGGGCGATCCCCGGGACGGAGGGACTTCGTCACCGCATCGGCGGCCTTGAAAAAGAGAACATTGCCGGCACCGTTTCAACCGACCCGATGAATCACCAGATTATGACCAACTTCCGGGCGGCCAAAGTAGAAAAAGTGGCTGACTTTATCCCGGAACAGGAGATCGATGGTCGGGCTGAAGGGGAGTTACTGGTGGTAAGCTGGGGCGGAACCTATGGAGCCGTGCATTCCGCTGTAAGCCAGATGCAGAAGGAGGGAAAAAATATCAGCCATGCCCATTTCCATTACATCATGCCGCTTCCCAGAAACACTGAAAAGGTACTGAAAGGCTTTAAAAAAATTGTGGTTTGTGAGCTCAACAGCGGACAATTTGTGAATTACCTCCGCATGAAGTTCCCATTGCCCAATATATCCCAGTTCAACAAAGTACAGGGATTGCCATTCATGATCAATGAGTTAACGGATCAGTTTAACCAACTTTTAGAGGAGAAATAGTATGGAATTCATAAATATGACTATTGAACGTACCAATGTTCAGCTAAGCAAAGCAGATTTTGAAAGCGACCAGATGGTTAAATGGTGTCCGGGATGCGGCGGCCACGCCATCCTGGCGGCTGTGGAACGCGTCTTCCCCAAGATCGGTTACCGGAAGGAGAATTTCTGTATGGTATCCGGTATCGGGTGTTCTTCACGTTTTCCCTATTATGTGAACACCTATGGTATTCATGGCATTCACGGCCGTGCTGCCGCCATTTCAACAGGTGTAAAAATCGCCAACCCCAAACTCAGCGTTTGGACCATCACCGGCGACGGGGATTCCCTTGCCATTGGAGGGAACCATTTCATCCATGTCATCCGCCGGAATGTCGACTTGAATATCCTGCTGTTCAACAACCAGATCTACGGTCTTACCAAGGGTCAGTTCTCTCCCACAACGCCGATGGGCAAGGTTACCAAGACCTCCCCGATGGGTACCATCGAACATCCCTTCAACATCGGGGAACTCGTGATGGGCGCGCAGGGTACCTTCTTTGCCAGGGTTCCCGACAACAACATCGCGCTCATGACCGAATGCATGTTTGAAGCCGCCAAGCACGATGGCACCTCCGTAACCGAGATCATGGAGAACTGCATCATTTTCGCCGACAAGGCCCATGCCCCGGTTACAGGCAAGGATGTGAAGGACGACAACATGCTCATCCTGAAAAATGGCGCCCCCATGGTTTGGGGCAAGAACAATGAAAAAGGGCTCATCCTGAAAGACACAATGCTTGAAGTCGCCGAGATCGGTAAAAAAGGTATCACCATCGATGACATTCTCGTTCACGACCAATACAGCCAGGATCCCGGAATACAACTCATGCTTGCCAAACTTGCACCGCCACACTTCCCGATGGTATTCGGCGTTATCAGGGCAGCCATGTACCCCACCTATGATGACCTTATTGAGGAACAGATCAAGTTCGCCAAGGAGAATTCGAAGATCAAGAATGTTGACGACCTGCTAAACAGCGGCGACACCTGGGAAATTTAATGTAAAGGTTGTGCCCTCACCGATCCGGCTGTCGACCCGGATCGTTCCTCCATGTTTTTCGATAAACTCTTTGCACAGGATCAACCCGAGTCCTGTGCCTTTTTCGTTGGAGGTGCCGGGAGTTGAAACCAGGCTGTCGATACGGAAGAGTTTCTTTTGAATTGAATCGATCATTCCGACACCATTATCGGAAACCCTGATCTCAAGAAATCCATTATGCATTGATGATGACACCTTTACGGCTCCCCCAGGCATTGTAAACTTGATCCCGTTGGATATCAGGTTGCGGAGCATGGTGTTCAGCATATTCCGGTCGGCCGGAACCGTTTGTTGAGAGGGAACATCAACTGTCAGGCGGATATTTTTCTGCTCTGCACTGAGCCGGAGCAGATGGAATGTCTCATTGATCATAAGGCTCAGGTTGATCTCCTCGGGATTGAATGGCGTACGTCCCATCTGTATGCGCGACCACTCAAGCAGATTCTCAAGCAGATTAAATGTATTGCGGGAAGCCGCCAGAATATTATTCGCAAAAGTCCGGCGGTCATCGTCAGTAAATTCATCGTAGGAGTTTGCCAGCAATTCGGCAAATCCCAGTATGGAATTGAACGGACTTCGCAGGTCATGTCCGATAATAGAATAGAGCCTGTCTTTCATGGCATTCAGCTCGGTGAGGTCACCGGCCAGTTTTTTCAGCTGCTCCTCCGATCGCTTCCGGTGGGTGATGTCATGCAATATGAGCAAACTACCAAGTTGCCTTTCGCGGGCATCCTTGAGCGGATTCCGCATTACTTCGAACCACCGGTTTACCGGCAGAGGTAAAAAAGCCTCTGTCCTGAGCTCTTTTCCGGATTCCGCCGAGGCAGATATTTCACTAAGCGCCGGTAATATCAGTTCCAGTTTTCGTCCTTTGATTGACTCCTGGATTTTAAGTGATGTCTTCGCTGCAGGATTGAGGTCCATGATAAAGTTATCTTTGTCAAGCACAATAACACCGTCATTCATCTTCTCAATCATAAGCTGGTGTCCCGCGGGAACAATATCGAAAAGTTGCTCGCGTGCAATGCCCCAGAAAAATATTATACCCGAAAAGAGTATCCCCATGGGAGAGATGTCGAGACCCTCAACCGGGCTCAGTCCTAAAGTATAAAACAGTCCGGTGAGCAAGGGAAAGAAGGAGGCGGCAATGAGGAAAACGGCCTTCGACCTGTAGTAACGCGGGCGTTTCCTGATAAAGGTCAACATGAGCACAAATCCGAAAACGATGAGCAGCAGAGAGTAAGCCATAGCAATGAAAAAGAGAGGCCCGTGATGGTAAATCAGGATGTTCTGCCCCCCGGTACTCCACGAGAAACCGCTCCAGATAAGCTGATGGTATCCGCTGGTGAAAACAAGGATCAGTGTGCAGATGGGAACAATCGAGAACATCCAGAAATACCTTCTGAACCAATCTGGCTTTTCGAAGTCGTATGAGGTTATGAACTGAACAAAGAAGATGGGGATCAGCATGTTGGCAAAGTACTCAAAGCGTGAAAAGAGGATTTTGTCGGGAATGGAGGGGGCTGCCGATTCGAACGTAAGAATCAATGACCAGAAGGAGGCCAGCATCATCATCCACAGAAAAGGCAACCGGCCTCTTACCTGCGACATGCGGTAAACGGTAAATACCAGCTGCAAGCTGATCATTGCAGTGATGAGATGCACCCAGGTGATATAGGTTACCTGCCAGGTCATGATGGAATTTCTGTTTTCAGCGTTACGAATTATTCAGTACCCAAAAGTAAGCAAGAATTAATTAAGAGCCGGGGTTAATACCGTGAATTCTGTTCTCCGGTTCTGCTGATGTTCGGCTTCACTGCAAGGAACGCCATTAACGCATCGGTTTACAGGTTTTGTCTCCCCGTAACCCTTTGCAATAACTCGCGAAGGATCTATTCCGTGTGAAATAAGATATCGCCGGGCCGATTCTGCTCTTTTCTGCGACAACTCCGTATTATACCCATCGCCGGCCCTGCAGTCGGTGTGCGATGAAAGCTCTATCCGGATTGCATTTTCCTTCATTACAGTCACAAGATGATCGAGAGAAGCAGTGGCATCGTGACGGATATCCCAGCGATCGAGATCATAATATATGCTGGTGAGCACAAAAGTTCGGTTTGCCTGCAAACTATCGGGCAATACCACGGCCTGTGGAGGCAGCGTTGTGACTGCGGTGTCGTCGGGCAGCCTGCTGAACCGGTAGAGGTCATCGCCGCCCAACCCTCCGATGCGGTTGGAACTGAAAATTCCGGTCACGGTGTCGGCAAAAAAGATCAGCGAAAAATCGTCGCTGCAGGAGTTGATGGGTTCGCGGAGATTTTCAGGCAGGGTTCCGGGGTTGCTGCCAAGGTGTGCGACAAAAATATCGAGTCCCCCATATCCGGGCCAGCCATCGGAGGCAAACCAGAGTTCATCCTTCACGCCGAGGTATGGAAACATCTCGTTGCCGGGAGTATTTATGTCTGGCCCGAGATTGACAGGGGCCTCCCATACCCCGTTTTTCCGGCAGCATTTGTAGATATCCGTTCCCCCGAAACCACCCTCCCGGTCGGAAACAAAAAGAAGGGTTGCGCCGTCAGCAGACAGGAATGGGTGCCCTACAGAAAAAGTGTCGTTGTTCATGAAAAATGGCTCTGGCTTGCTCCATCTTCCGTTGCTAAGCCGGGCCGTGAAGATCTTCAGCAGGTGGGTCCGGATATTTTCGGGATCCTGTTTGCCCTTATCCCGGTATAACGCAGTCCCATTCACGAACATCTCGTCGAAAGTGCCGTTAAAAGTGGCAGGGCCATAGTGGCGGCTCCCTTCCGGAAGCCAGGAAACCGAAGCGGGTCTGGTAAAACACTGTACTCCGTCAGGGGCCGGATCCCGATTGGCATAGAAGAGGCGCAGATAACTGTTGCCTGTCCACCCATAGGCCTTACCCGCGAAATCTGAGGTTGCCCGGTCGGAGGTGAAAACCAGTCCGTTCCGATACAACACAGGGCCGAAATCCGACTCCTTTGAATTCAGAACTGCTTCATTCTTTATAATAAATGAGGGGGTAACTCTTCGCCACACTTCAACGCTGTCGCACCAGGAAGCATACTGTTTACCGCGCCGATCTAAAGGAAGGAGGCTGTCGTAAACAAGAAATGTCCTCCTTGCAGCAGCATAATCGCCGCAGGACCGCAATGCCTGGGCATAATAGAGAAAATTTACGGCCTCTGCAGTGCTGTCAACAACAACCCTGGCATACCAATTGCGGGCCATCGAAGCATTGAGTTGCTTCCGGTAACATTCGGCAATCATCAGGTTAGCCACCCGTTTATCGGTACTCTTTTGCAGGAGCGCCTTATGCAATATCTCAAGCGCACCGGAATAGTTATACAGCTTCATCTGCCTTTCGGCCTTCCCGATCTGTCCGGAAGCAGTAATGGAAAATCCCGCCAGGAAAATTAACAAAAGTGCAGGGAGAATTCTTTTCATGGTGCCTTGGATCGCTGTTAAAAATATCTTGGTGATAGCATCCTTGATCTGCCAAAAAGATCGAAGTCATACCCGATACGGATCTCATGGGATCCGGCGTTGTAGCCTTTCAGCGCGTTGAACCAGATGTCGTAGGAGTAACCGAACGACAGGTTCCGCGTGATATTTATCCCCACCAGGAAAGCCAGGGCTGAATTGGTTCTGTATGATGCACCCAGTGTCAGCACTTCAAGCACCAGGAAGCTGGCATTAAAATCCGCCTGAACCGGTGCCCCCTCTACTAATTTCACCAGCAGCGACGGCATCAGTACCAGTCCGTCGGTGAGCGGGATCACGCCCCCTGCAATCCCGTAAAAGTGTCGCTTCAGCCGGGTGAAGCTTGTCTCGGAATCCGGTACCGGGGCACTCGAAACCGACAACTGGTTCTGAAGCAGGTGTTTGGCAGAGAGTCCGACGTAAAACCGGGGTGCATAATAGTACACGCCAAAGTCGATGTCGGGAACAGCCTTGTTGCTCACCTGGCTTACCAGCTCCACATCGCCAGCGTCTTTGGGGTTCAGCGCCCCCCAGTCGATATCGTAATAAATTATCCCGGCATTGATCCCGAAACAGAGCTTGCTTTGCCGGAAGATCACCCTGTAGGTAAAATTCCCCATCACATTGTACCCCAGGGTGGGTCCGAGTTTATCGAGACCGGCATAAAACCCAACTCCGATGTGCGGGTTACGCAGCGGAGTATGCGCCGAAAAGGTGGTCGTGCGCGGTCCTCCTTCGATACCTACCCACTGGAAACGGGTGAGCGCCTCCATCGAAAAAAGGTCGTGGCTGCCGGCATACCCGGGGTTGATTGCCAGTTTATTGTACATGTACTGGGTGAAAAGCGGATCCTGCTGGGCATAGGTTCCGATTGTGCAAAGGAGGAGCAGCAGGACAATGACTCTTTTCATGAAACTATATTCTATATAAAGGTATGAAAATAGCAAGGCAGAAATACCGGGAAAGGTCAACACCGCTTTTTTCACGATATTTGCCGGGTTCAATTTATAGGTTTCTGTATAATGATCGACCGTTTTCAATCATTCATTTCTGCAAACAAATTATGCCAGCCGGCCGACAGGATATTGCTTGCGGTGAGCGGGGGAATGGATTCGGTGGCCATGGCTGAACTTTTTCACCAGGCAGGTTTCCGTTTCGGGATTGTCCATTGCAACTTCGGTTTGAGGGGTGCAGAGAGCGATGGGGATGAAGAATTCGTAAGGCAAATGGCAGAAGGATATAGAGTCCCGGTGTATATCAGGCGGTTTGAGAACAGGGATTTCACGGATATGGACGGATTCTCGGTTCAGATGGCAGCGAGGGAGCTGAGGTACAGATGGTTTGAAGAGATCCGCAAGAAGGAGGAGTACGATTTCATTGCCGCTGCCCACCATCTTGATGACCAGGCCGAGACCTTTTTCATCAACCTTGCAAGGGGGACGGGAATTTCGGGATTGCATGGCATAATCCCTCTTCTGGGAAGGCTCATCAGGCCGTTGCTGTTTACAACCCGCGGAGAGATTGAAGAGTTTATCAGGGCATCCGGACTCAGGTACCGCACAGACAGTTCGAATGCCTCGGTGAAGTATCTCCGGAATAAAATCCGGCATGAATTGCTGCCGGTGCTAAAAGAGATCAACCCGGAAATTATAACCAGTCTTGCAGATACAATGATGCGAATCCGTGAATTTGAGGTTATCGGTCAAACGGTCATTTCTGCAGCACGCGAAAAAATCGTGAAAGCTGTTAAGGGGCAAACGAAAATTGACATCAGCGGTTTAAAGGCATTGGAACCTATCGACACTTTCGCATGGGAACTCCTCTCCCCGTTCGGCTTCAACGCCACCCAGGTGTCCGGGATAATCCGAAGTCTTGATGGCGAAAGCGGAACCACCTTCTTATCCCCGACGCACCGGCTCATCAGGGACAGGGAGGAGATGATCATAACGCGGACAGGCGGACAGGCGGACGGGCGGACGGGCGGACGGGTGTATAGTGTTGAAAAAGGTGTTAAGATTATACACGAACCGATAGAACTTAAATTCTCCCTGAAAAAATACACTCCTGCTTTAAAAATCCCATCGGGCAGGGAGTTTGCCAGCCTCGATTACGACAAGCTGGAATTTCCGCTTACTTTAAGGAAGTGGGTGCAGGGTGACGCGTTCCATCCGTTTGGCATGAACCGCAAACAGAAACTGAGCGATTTCTTCATCAATTGTAAGTTTTCATTACCCGAAAAAGAGGAGACCTGGCTTCTGTGTTCGGGAAAGAGGATTGTCTGGGTTGTGGGTTACCGCATCGATAACCGCTTCCGGGTCACCGCAAAAACGCGCCAGGTGCTGCAGATCCGGCTTATTCCGTAGTAACGACATCTCTTCCGGTTTCCTTCATTGATTGTTATGTCGTTGCCATAATTTATTTACCTTTGCCTGACGAAATAACAAAATCACCTTTCTGCATATGAAACGAACCGCAATCGGCCTGCTGACCCTGATTTTATTACCTGTTTTTACCTTCTCACAGATTCTCGACCCGGTAAAATGGACCTTCAAGGTAGAGCAGACAACGCCGGATGAAGCAACCCTTATCCTGATTGCCAAAGCCGACAAGGGATGGCATGTTTATTCGCAGGATATTCCCCCTGATGGTCCCCTCCCTACAACATTCACTTTCGACAAAAGTCCTGACTATAAGAAAGAAGGAAAGGTTATTGAATCGAAGTGCATCACGGAATACGATCCGATGTTCAAAATGACCCTGAAGTATTTTGCTGACAAAGCGGTATTTAGGCAGAAAATAAAAGTTCTCAGCCAGAAGGATTTTATTGTTAAAGGAGTATTGAATTTCATGTGCTGTGACGACAAGCAGTGTTTACCTCCGGCAGATGTTGATTTTGAATTTACCGTAAAAGGCAATCCTGCAGCAGTTGTTCCGGTTGCCAGCGAGCCAGCTTCTGCCCCTGTAACCGATACGGCAAAAACAGCAATTCAGGCTGCCGCATCAGCCGACTCCGGTGCAAAAATACTGGAACAGACGAAACTTGGTGAAACAGATGCCGACAAAGCTGCCGATCAGTCGCTGCTCTGGTTCTTTCTTATCTCCTTCGTTGCCGGGCTTGCGGCGATTGTTACCCCCTGTGTTTTCCCGATGATCCCGATGACGGTTACCTTCTTCATGCACGACAGCTCAAACAAGCGCAAAGCCCGGTTGCAGGCCATTGTTTACGGACTCTCCATCATCATCATCTATACAGTCATCGGAACCATTGTGGCCGTCACCCTGGGTGCAAATTTCGCCAACTTCCTCAGCACCCACTGGATTCCCAACGTTTTCTTCTTCCTGATTTTCGTGGTTTTTGCCGCATCATTTCTCGGGATGTTTGAGATCACACTGCCCAGCTGGCTTGTGAACAAGGCCGACAAACAGGCCGACAAAGGCGGTTACAGCGGAGCCTTCTTCATGGCCTTTACGCTGGTGCTGGTCTCCTTTTCCTGCACCGGTCCCATTGTTGGTGCCATCCTGGTGAAATCGGCCGGAGGGGCTGTGGTTCTGCCGATCATTGGTATGCTGGGTTTCTCACTCGCCTTCGCCCTTCCCTTCGGACTCTTTGCCTTCTTCCCCTCGTGGCTCTCCGGCCTTCCCAAATCGGGCGGGTGGCTCAATTCGGTGAAGGTTGTCCTCGGTTTTCTGGAACTGGCGCTCGGGCTGAAATTCCTGAGCATAGCTGACCAGACCTACCACTGGCACATCCTCGACCGCGAAGTTTATCTCGCCTTCTGGATCGTCATCTTCTTCCTCATGGGATTGTACCTGCTGGGCAAACTGAAATTCAACCACGATTCCGACCTGCCCCACATCGGAGTCCCGCGACTAACGCTGGCCATCATCACCTTTACCTTTGTGGTTTACATGATCCCCGGCATGTGGGGCGCCCCGCTGAAGGCTTTATCGGGATACCTTCCCCCGCAGACCTACCTCGATTTCGATCTCAATGCCATCATCAAAAAGGAGGTAGCTGCCGTAAATACCGGTGGAGGAGCACAGCCAGCATCCGCACTTTGCGACGTTCCCAAATACAATGAATTCCTGAAACTGCCCCACGGACTGGAGGGGTATTTCGATTACAAACAAGCCCTTGCCTGCGCCAAAAAGCAGAACAAACCGCTATTCATCGACTTTACCGGTCACGGCTGCGTGAACTGCCGCGAGATGGAGGCCAATGTATGGTCCGATCCGCAGGTGCTTAAACGGCTTCGCGAAAATTTCATCGTAACCGCACTCTATGTCGACGATAAAACCGAACTGCCGGAAAACGAATGGTACACTTCGAAGTATGACAAGAAGGTGAAGAAATCGATCGGGAAACAGTTTGCCGACCTGCAGATCACGCGGTACAACGTAAACTCACAACCCTACTACATTTTGCTCGACACTTCCGGAAACCTGCTCACCTCACCCCGGGCCTACGACCTTAATATTGATGCCTTTGTCAAATTCCTTGATACCGCTTCTGAGAATTTCAAAAAACAGCAATCCAAATAACCCCGGTTCATGAGATCACTCCTGGTTCTCCTCGGCCTTTGCTTCTCCATGACCATCACAGGTCAAGGGCAAACGCTGCCATTCAGCCTTGTCCCTTCCACGCTGAAACCGATGGAATACAGCACATGTACCTGGGGAGATTTCGACAACGACGGCGACCTCGATGCGGTCGTTACCGGTAGTTCAACAGCTTCTCCCATAACCTGCCTCTATCGCAACAACGGCGGCACCTTCGCAGAGGTAAATGCCGGATTGCCGGGATTTTCCAACACATCTGTAGAATGGGGCGATTTTGACGCCGATGGCGATCTCGACCTGCTGATCACCGGCATGGATATGACCGGCGAACCCTCCACCAAAATCTTTGAAAATACAGGCGGTAACTTCAGCGACCTGGGGGTTACACTGCCCGGGGTGTCCGACGGACAGGCAACCTGGGGCGATTGCGACAACGACGGCGACCTTGACATCCTCCTTGCCGGCAACAATAAAGCCAAGATCCTCCGCAACAACGGTTATGTTCCTTTCGAAGAGATTGCAGCGCCTCTGATCCCCGTCATGAATGCATCCTGCAGCTGGGTCGATTATAACAACGATGGCCAGCTCGATGCGATGATTTGCGGCGACAGCATCGGTGGGATGGTTTCCAAACTTTACAGAAACAACCTGGGCACCTTCACCGAAGTACCGGTGGGTCCGGCTGACTTCATGGGACTCTGCTCAGGCAAATGCAAATGGGCCGACATGAATAACGATGGCCGTCAGGATCTTGTTCTTTCGGGCATGGATATGGATGCCAACGGACATCTTGTGGTTTACAGGAACAACGGTAACGATCAGTTCGAGATGTACGACAACATGACCTCCAATGTAAGGTACTCCTCTCTCGACATAGCCGATTTTGATGCCGACGGGCTGGCCGATATTATTTTTATAGGTAAAATTCCCGGTTGTGGGGGCACTGCCGCTACCATGCTCTTCCAGAACATGGGTTTCATGCAGTTTTTTGAGGTCAGCACAGAGATACCGGGCTTCAGCTATGGTGATGTAAAGTGGGGCGACTTCAACAACGACGGCTTCACCGACCTGCTGTTTACCGGCATGGACGGGTATTTTGCACCCACAACGGCAATATATAAGAACAATGCAGGGAGCGGGATTTTCACGGTAAACACACCACCTTCAACCCCCGCAGGCCTCACTGCCGATCCAACGGGCGATAAAGTTGTAATGAAATGGAACCGATCCGCTGATGCACAAACACCAGATTACTCACTAACTTATAACCTGTACATTGGAACGCAGCCTGCAATGTCGGATGTGTTTCCCGCCATGGCCGATGCAACAACCGGGTTCCGCAGGCTGGTAAGCATGGGCAGCTGCTCTGCCGACACCACCTGGACCATCACCGGACTGCCGGCAGGCGATTACTGGTTCAGCGTACAGGCCCTCGATAACGGTTTTCTTCCGGGCAGTTTCGCCACACCCGTACCTTTTACAGCGCCGGTTGGAATTTCAGAGTTCTATACCCCGGCACTAACCGTTTACCCGAATCCATGCAGGGAGCAGGTCAGGATCGGGATGTGGGATGCGGGATGTGGGATGCGGGATGTGGGATGTGGGATGCAGGATGTGGGATGCGGGATGCAGGATGTGGGATGCGGGATGCGGGATGTGGGATGTGGGATGAAAGATGCAGGATGCGGGATTAAGGATGGTAAGATCAGGATCTTTAATCAGAATGGCAAGCTGGTATTTGAGGGGAGATCAACTGGAATTATCAACACATCCTCCTGGTCCAAAGGCCTCTATCTGCTGCTTCTGACAACCCCGGAACAAACAAGTTCAGCCCGCTTCATCAAAGAATAACCATTATTGTCACGTGTCACCCTTTTCGTCACGCGTCACGCTTTTCGTCACGCGTCACGCTTTCATCATTTTCGCAAAGTACCTGTAAAACCAGGCAATCGTCTCGATCCCTTTGAAGAAATTCTCAACCGGATAGTTCTCGTTGGGTGAATGACAGGCATCGCTTTCCAGTCCGAAACCAAGCAGGATGGTCTTCACACCCAGTATCTCCTCGAACTGCGGAATAATAGGGATGCTGCCGCCGCTGCGCACAGGGATCGGCTTTTTGCCCAGAACCGTTTCTATCGCCTTGCTGGCTGCTATGAAGCCGATTGTATCGATGGGCGACACGTAAGCCTGTCCGCCATGGAGCTCTTCCACCTTCACCTTCACATATTTGGGTGCAATCGATTCGAAATGTTTCTGAAACAGTTTGCCGATCTTGCGGTAATCCTGGTTCGGCACAAGTCGCATCGAAATTTTAGCGGAGGCCTTTGAAGGAAGAACTGTCTTGGTTCCTTCGGCAATATACCCGCCCCAGATGCCATTGACATCGAGCGTGGGGCGGATGCCCGTTCGCTCTTTCGTTGTATATCCGGCTTCACCGTAGAGTTCTGCAACATCAAGGTTTAGCTTGTACTTCTCTTCGTCAAAAGGCGCTTTGGCCATTTCGTCGCGCTCTTCGCGGCTGATCTCGACCACATCGTCATAAAATCCCGGGATAGTGATCCTTCCGTTTTCATCGGTAAGAGAGGCGATCATCTTTGTGAGTGCATTGACAGGATTTGCAACGGCGCCCCCGAAAATACCCGAATGGAGGTCGAAATTGGGACCTGTAACCTCTACCTGCATGTAAGCAAGTCCGCGCAGGCCGACCGTGATCGACGGTGTGGCAAGACCAATCATACTGGTATCTGAAACCAGGATGATATCGGCCTTCAGCAAATCTTTATGTTCCCGGCAGAAGGGGTCTATGTTGGCCGAACCGATCTCCTCCTCGCCCTCGATCATGAATTTTGCATTGCAGGGCAGGTTGCCGGTGCGCACCATCATCTCAAACGCCTTGGCATGCATGAATGCCTGACCTTTATCATCGTCGGCGCCCCGGGCGTAAATTTTTCCGTCGCGAACCTCAGGTTTGAAGGGGTGCGACTTCCACAAATCGACCGGATCGACCGGCATCACATCGTAGTGGCCGTAAACCAGTATGGTAGGCAACGAAGGATCGATGATCTTTTCACCGTAAACGATCGGATTCCCGGCTGTGGGGAATATTTCGGTTTTATCGCAGCCCGCCTCGCGCAGGCTCCTTTTCCAGTATTCTGCGGCCCGGATCATATCCTCCTTGTGTTCAGCAACTGAGCTGATGGAGGGGATCCGGATCAGGCCGAAAAGTTCCTGAAGAAACCGGTCCCCGTTAGTTTCGAGATAATCTTTAATGTATTCCATGAAAATTTAATTTTTACCAGGACTGCTACAACGCGGTACCAACCAGCAGTTTTCGGCCACAAAGTTACCAATTTTTTTGCGGATAACCGCAATGTTTATAATTTTGCGGAAAGGCAATTCAGACAACGCAAATGGATAAATTCTCATATTTGAATACGATCGATAATTCTGTTATCGAGGAGTTGTTCGAACAATTTAAAAAAGCGCCGGAGAGTGTAGATGAAAGCTGGCAGAAATTCTTCGAGGGGTTCGAGTTCTGCCAGAAAAATTACAAAGCTGAAAAGGGTGAGGCATTCCTCTACCCGAATGAGTTTAAGGTGATGAACCTTATCACCGATTACCGTCAGAGGGGTCACCTATTTACCAAGACAAACCCGGTTCGTACACGCCGGCAATACACGCCGACACTTGACATAGAAAATTACGGACTGAACACGGAAGAGCTGAAGAAGACTTTCCAGGCCGGCAAGGAGATTGGCCTGGGTAATGCAAGGCTGGAGGATATTATCGCCCACCTGCAGCAGACTTACTGCCAGTCGGTCGGTGTCGAGTACAACTATATCCGCCGCCCTGAGATTGTGCAATGGTTCAGGGAGAAGATGGAGCCCGGCCGCAACACCCCGGAGTTCTCCATCGCCGAGAAGGGGCTTATCCTCCGGCGTCTGGCGGAGGGTGTACTGTTTGAAAAATTTATCCACAAGAAATTTCCCGGACAGAAGAGCTTCTCCCTGGAGGGGATGGAGTCACTCATTCCTGCGCTGGAGGCGGTTCTGCGCAGAGGAGGTGCCCTGGGCATCGAAGAGTTCGTGATCGGGATGGCCCACCGCGGAAGACTCAATGTACTGGCCAACATCATGCACAAGCCATTTGCCCGGATATTCTCCGAATTTGAGGGCAAGGAGTATGAAGATGAGGATCTGCTGGGCGATGTGAAATACCATCTCGGCTATTCAAACAATGTAAAAACCCGCAGTGGCAAGAAGGTTCGCGTCACCCTGGCGCCCAACCCATCTCACCTGGAAACCGTCGATCCGGTTGTCGAGGGAATTTCGCGTTCACTCATCGACCACGATTACCACGGCGACAACGGCAAGGTGGCGGCCATCCTGATCCATGGCGATGCCTCCATCTCCGGACAGGGGATCATATATGAGCTGGTGCAGATGGCCGATCTCGAGGGGTACAAAACCGGCGGCACGATCCATATCGTGGTCAACAACCAGATCGGCTTCACCACCAACTACCTCGACGGACGTTCGAGCGTCTACTGCACCGATGTTGCAAAAACGATACAGTCCCCGATTTTTCATGTGAATGCCGACGATGTTGAAGCTGTGGTTTACACCGTCATGCTTGCCATGGAGTTCAGGGAGAAGTTCCGCAAGGACATTTTCATCGACTTGCTGGGTTACCGCAAATATGGCCACAACGAGAGCGATGAGCCGCGTTTCACCCAGCCCATCCTGTACAAGATAATCGAACAACATCCCGATCCGCTTGAGATCTACCTGAAAAAACTTGAGGAGGAGAATACGATCGATTCGTTCGATGTTCCCGGGCTCAGGGCAGAGATCAACGGTGAACTGGAGAAGGGATTTGAGGAGGCAAAAACCATCGCAAAAGGAGCTATTGATCCCTTTCTTGAGAGTGTTTGGGTTGGATTACGAAAATCGACCCCTAACGACTTTACCGCCTCGCCGGTAACCGCCATCTCTGAAGCCGATTTACGTGATATTGGCGCTAAACTTACCCGCTTGCCCGAAGGAAAGAATTTTTTTCGCAAACTCATCAAACTGCAGGACGACCGCAAGGCCATGATCGAAAACGGGAAACTCGACTGGGCCATGGGCGAACTACTGGCCTACGGTTCGTTGCTTAAGGAGGGGCACCCGGTGCGCCTCAGCGGACAGGATTGCCAGCGGGGCACCTTCAGCCACCGGCATGCGGTGCTTACGGTAGAGGATTCGGAAGAGAAGTTCATCCCGCTTGAGCACATTTCTGAGAACCAGGCGAAGTTCAGCATCTACAATTCGCTACTTTCGGAATATGGCGTACTCGGCTTCGAATATGGCTACAGTTTCGCCACACCCTCCGGTCTCACCATCTGGGAGGCTCAGTTTGGCGATTTCAGCAATGGCGCCCAGGTGATCATCGATCAGTACCTGAGCAGCGCCGAAGACAAGTGGAAGGTGATGAACGGACTGGTGATGCTGTTGCCCCATGGCTACGAAGGACAGGGTCCCGAGCATAGTTCGGCCCGGCTGGAACGGTTTCTCTCGCTTTGCGGTCACCACAATATGCAGATTGTGAACTGTACCACCCCTGCCAACATGTTCCATGTGCTCAGGCGCCAGCTGCACCGCGATTTCCGGAAACCCCTGGTGGTCTTTACCCCCAAGAGCCTGCTCCGCCACCCGCGATGTGTCTCAGCGCCCGCCTATTTCACCTCAGGCGGCTTCAGGGAGGTTATCGACGATGAATCGGCCGACCCGGCAAAAGTTAAACGGGTTGTTTTCTGTAGCGGCAAACTCTACTACGACATCCTTGAGGAGAAGGAGAGGAAGCAGGTCGAAAATGTGGCCATTGTGAGGCTCGAACAGCTCTACCCCCTCCCCGATCAGCAGATGAATGCCGTGATCGCGAAATATAAAAATGCGAACCACTACGAGTGGGCGCAGGAAGAGCCGGTTAATATGGGTGCCTGGAAATACCTGTCGGTCAATTTCCACACCGTCAACCTTCACCATGTGGCCCGCCCCGCAAGCGGAAGTCCTGCCACAGGATCTTCAAAGCTTCATAAGATTCAACAGACCCTTGTCGTTGAGAAAGCGCTCGGAAAATGCACCTGCGAGCACGCAAATGGCTCATGCCGGCTTCACTGCGCCGAACATGAGAACCAGATTATCTGAAGGTATTTAAAATCATTCGTTGTATTTTTGCGGTAAGATTTTTAAAGGCAACGTTTTACTCTGAGTTGCGTATAATAACACAAGAGAGTACAGTGAAATTATTTCTGATAAAAAATATTATCTGATGGCAATTGAAATAAAAGTACCGAGTCCGGGCGAATCCATTACCCAGGTGCAGGTTGCGAAGTGGCTTGTAAGCGACGGCGAGCAGGTTGAGAAAGACCAGGAGATCGTTGAGATCGATTCCGACAAGGCCTCCTTCCCGATCGCCTCGCCCGAAGCAGGCACCGTTAAGATTATGGCTCAGGAGGGGGATACCCTGGCCGTTGGAGCGGTGATTGCTGTTATAGAGCCAGGAAGCGGACAGGCGGACAGGCGGACAGACGGACAGGCGGAGATTACCACGTCACCACGTCACCACGTCACCACGTCACCTGTTGACCTGCACGCTTCACCCCTCGCGAAGAAGATGATCGAGGAGAAGAAGATCAATGTGGCGGAACTCTCTGCAGCATTTCCCGGAAAGAAGATCACCCGCAAGGAGATTGAATCATTTGCCGCCGGAAAGAAGCCGGCCACGACTACCATTGGTTTTACGGGAACCCGGGATGTGGAGCGGAAGAAACTGACCATGCTTCGCCTGAAGCTGGCTGAACGGCTGGTATCGGTAAAGAACCAGACGGCCATGCTGACCACCTTCAACGAGATCAACATGGAGGCTGTATTAAAAATTAAAGAAAAACATAACGACAAATTCAAAGAGCGCTATGGTGTAGGAGTTGGGCTCATGTCGTTTTTCACAAAAGCCGTCACCATTGCCCTGAAGGATTTTCCGCAGGTGAATTCGATGATCGATGGCGATGAACTGATCACGCCGGGTTACATTGACATTGGAATTGCCGTAAGCGCCCCCAAAGGCCTGGTGGTACCAGTATTACGGAATGCCGAGATGATGGGTATGGCCGAAATAGAGCTGAAGATCAAGGAACTTGCTGTAAAAGCCCGCGACAATAAAATCACCATAGACGACATGAAGGGAGGGACCTTTACCATCACCAACGGCGGCGTTTTCGGTTCCCTTATGTCGACACCCATCCTCAATCCGCCGCAGAGCGCTATCCTCGGCATGCACAAGATCCAGGAACGGCCGATCGCGGTAAACGGCAAGGTGGAGATCGCCCCTATGATGTACGTTGCCCTCTCCTACGACCACCGGGTTATCGACGGACGTGAATCGGTAAGTTTCCTTGTAAAGGTTAAGGAGTTGATTGAAGAACCGGCCAAAATGCTCACTGAAGGACTCGACCCCATTAAGTTACTTCTCGACCTGTAAAGAACCACAATGAGAAAACAAGTTGATTTCCTGGTAATCGGATCGGGAATTGCCGGCCTTACCTTCGCCATCAAAGTGGCAAAGCACGGCAAAGTCTGCATTGTCACCAAATCGAAGATGGACGATACCGCTACCAGTTGGGCGCAGGGAGGAATTGCCGCGGTGATGTACACACCCGATTCATTTGAGAAACATATCCAGGATACACTTAATGCCGGCGATGGGCTATGCAACGAGGAGGTGGTAAGGTTCACCATCAGCGAGTCGACCGAACGGATAAAGGAGCTTGTGAAATGGGGCACAAAATTCGACAAAACCACAACCGGCCGCTACGACCTTGCCAAGGAGGGCGGACACTCCGAGTACCGCGTGCTTCATCACAAGGACAGCACCGGCCGTGAGATTGAGAACAAGCTCCTCGACCAGGTGAGGAAGCACCCGAACATCGACATCCTCGAGAACCATTTCACCATCGACATCATTACCCAGCACCACCTTGGTGAGGAGGTAAACAGCCGCAGGACCGATATTTCCTGCTACGGCGCCTTTGTCATGAATCCCAGAACACACCTCGTCGATACCATCCTGTCCAAAATCACACTCATCGCAACAGGTGGTGCAGGGAATGTTTACAACAATACCACCAACCCGCTCATTTCGACCGGCGACGGGATCGCCATGGTTTACCGTGCTAAAGGCGCTGTCGAGAACATGGAGTTTGTGCAGTTTCATCCTACTGCACTGTATCATCCCGAAGAGAAGCCCTCCTTCCTGATCACGGAGGCCATACGCGGCTTCGGCGCAGTGCTGAAGACCCGCGACGGCAAGGAGTTCATGCACAAGTACGATGCACGCCTCTCGCTGGCACCCCGCGACATCGTTGCAAGGGCAATCGATAATGAGTTAAAACTCAGCGGAGAGGATTACCTCTTCCTCGACTGCCGCCACCTCAACAAGAACGAACTGATAAACCACTTTCCGACAATATATGCAAAGTGCCTTTCCATCGGGATCGATATCAGCAAGGATATGATCCCCGTTGTACCTGCAGCACATTATACCTGCGGAGGCATCAAGGTGGATGCCTATGGTCGCAGCTCCATTCTAAACCTTTACGCATCAGGTGAATGCTCTTCAACCGGAGCGCATGGGGCCAACCGGCTTGCCTCCAACTCACTTCTGGAGTCGCTCGTATTTTCTCACCGGGCCAGTACCGATGCAGTTAATCAATTTCAGAACATCCAGCTGAATCATGCCGTGCCCGACTGGAATGCAGAAGGGATGGTGATGAACGAAGAGATGGTGCTTATCACCCAGTCCCTCAAGGAGCTGCAGGCGATCATGAGCAGTTATGTAGGCATCGTCAGGTCAAACCTCAGGTTGCAGCGGGCGTTCGACCGGCTCGAACTGCTCTACCGCGAATCGGAGGATCTCTACAGTAAATCCATCCTCACTCCCAGGCTGTGTGAGTTGCGTAACCTGATAAATATAGGCTACCTTATCATCAAAGCCGCCATGAGACGGCATGAAAGCCGGGGATTGCATTATTCGCTCGATTATCCACGGATCAGTCCAAGGTAAGAAAATTATGGCATTGATAAGATCAGTGAAAGGAATTCAACCGAAGTGGGGCAGCGGCTGCTTCCTGGCCGACAATGCGACCCTCACAGGGGATGTTGTGATGGGCGACGACTGCAGCGTGTGGTTCAACGCCGTAATCCGCGGAGATGTTCACTCCATCAGGATCGGGAACAACGTGAACATCCAGGATGGGGCCATCGTTCATTGTACCTACCAGAAGGCCCCGGTAATCATAGGCAACAACGTTTCAATAGCCCACAATGCGATCATCCACGGATGCACGATCCACGATAACGTGCTGATCGGCATGGGAGCTATCATCATGGATGGCGCCGTGATCCATAGCAACTCGATAGTGGGTGCAGGGGCACTTATTACTGAAGGAACTGTCGTTGAATCGGGATCAGTCTGGGCCGGACTTCCCGCCAAAAAGGTGAAGAACATCGACCAGTCGCTGCTCGAAGGACAGGTGAACCGCATTTCGAAAAATTATAACATGTACGCCTCCTGGTACGATGAAACAGAAGGTGACCCGAAGGAACTCACCAAACCGTAATCCGGGCTATTTTACCACAACTTCATCCACAAAGATCCAGCTCTTCCTTCCTGCCCCGGTATGCCATGAAGGACAGGTCCCGCGGTTCGTAGCGATAATCCTCACAAACCTGGCCTTCATTTCCAATGGCCCCGATGAAAAATCGTTGATGACGGCATCTTCGTATTTTTCCGGGGTAGTGTTTCCGGCAAATGCTGCCTTGCGAAAGTCGGTGCCGCTATCGGAAACCGAGAACTCAACCTGCACCGGCATGAAGATCCACCTGGCCTGGTCCTGAAGAAAGCCGGCAGAAATTTCCCTGACAGACCTCACTTGTCCCAGGTCGAGTGTGGCAATAAAGTCATCGCCCTCATATCCCTGCCAGAGTCCGTCGCTGAAATCGGCAGAACCGCGCAATCCGTCAGCCACTGCGTCGTCACCTCCCCCGGTGTACCGGTACTGGTATTGTGATTCAAGTTTGACCTTGAAGAGCGACACTCTCTTCTGCCTGATTTGTGCATCCGGTGTCTGGTAGATCCCGAACGAGGCAACCTGGGGCCTGCCCCTGGCCTGCTCTATTACCAGCCGGATACCGGTTGATGAGACCTCGGGAAACCTGAGTATCCGGCAGCTTCCGATGGTGGTTCCCCGGGCAACAGCGGTCCAGCCCTTTTCTGTCCATATATCGATCCTGAACCGTTCCACCCGCTGTCCGGAGGCAATATCCTCCCGGATCATGGCCACGTTGAATGTAACAGGTTTCCCGAGGCGGTAACTGCACCCCGAATCCGAGACCATGCACCCTGTCCCGCCGAGCAGGTTGATGCGGAACGTGGCATCAAGCAGATCCTTAAGCCCTGCCAGGCTTTTTGCATCATTTTCATGGATAAGGCCCCGCCGGTCGGGTGGCACATTGAGCAGGAGCAGGGAGTTCTTACCCACCGAATTCAAGTAAATGTCGAGAAGCTTTTCCGGCGATTTTACCAGATTGTCTTCCGCGGCATGCCAGAACCAACCCGGTCTTATGGAGACATCTGTTTCGGCCGGGTACCATATCAGCTCACGGGCGTGAGCGATCCTCTCCCGGCTTCCAAGATCCACAGCGGTAAGGTCGCGGGGAATGAAACCCTCCGTTTCCGGCTTTTGCTGAGAGGCAGCGGCAATGGAATCGGGCAAACCCGCATTGGCGGGAAGAACGCTCCACTCCGTCTCCCGTCCGTAACCCGACTCGGTGCCCACCCAGCGCACATCGGGTCCCATGCCGGAGATGACGGCCCCAGGCTGCAACCTCCTGATCAGGGAATAATAAGCTTCCCAGTCGTATACCTGTCTCTTCCCGTTCGGTCCCTCTCCGCATGCCCCGTCGAACCACACCTCAGATACCTCCCCGTAATTGGTAAGGAGTTCTGTGAGCTGATTCAGAAAAAACCTGTTGTAGTTTGGAGAGTCGCCGTAAGAAGGTTCGTGGCGGTCCCAGGGAGAAAGGTAAACACCGAACCTCATGCCATACTCACGGCAAGCCGCTGCCACCTCCCCCACAACATCTCCGCGGCCTCCTTTCCAGGGACTGGCAGCAACAGTGTGACTTGTGTAAGCAGAAGGCCAGAGGCAGAATCCGTCGTGATGCTTTGCGGTAATTATCACCATCTTCATGCCTGCCTCATGCAGTGTTCTTACCCACTGGCGTGCATCCAGCTCCGTCGGGTTGAACAGGGAAGGATCGTAGTCTCCTTCTCCCCATTCGCGGTTGTAGAAGGTATTCAGGCCGAAATGGATGAAGGCGGTGAATTCCATCTGCTGCCAGGCCAGCTGACGGGTAGACGGGGTAACCCTTCCCGCCATCTCCGCCACGGTTTCGGGCGACGCATTCCCTGGCACACTCACCCTGTTGCCGAGCAAGACCGAACTGCCAGGGCCGCGGTTTCCACCCTCAATTTTCAGTCTGTAGCTGGGCTGGCGCCCGTAACCGTCGATGAGTATGCTGTCGGAAGTTAGTGTAACAACGGAATAGGCGTTGATCTTCGTATCAACCATCCCGTGGAAATTAACGAAATGAACCCCGTTTTTATAAACATAGTTTCCGGGATGATAGTGCCCGTTAAAATAGGCTTTTACACAGGGATAGGCAGAGAGGAGCGACACCATCTGCCTGTCGTTCCACAGGTTGTGACCAGCTTCGGGAAGCGAAGGAAAATGAATGAGAATGATCACCTTTTGGAGCGCCTGCTCTGCTTTTACCAGTTCCGATTCGAGCCATGTCATCTGAACTCTTCCCACAGCACCGTTCCAGGGCCACGGGTTGGATCTGAAATTCTGGGCAAGCCACACCACCATCGAATCGCGTTCGTCCTTCTGCTTCCGGGTTTGAAGAGCGAAATAACTCAGGTCGTTCCCGTTAAGAATAATGAATTTCCAGTCACCCAGCGTCGTTGTGTAATAGGGTGCCGGTAGTCCG
>CAYHCQ010000008.1:0-23048 GCA_964355115.1 uncultured Prolixibacteraceae bacterium
TTCATCGCGCGATCCGGCATCAATAAAAATGCCGCAGTGGGCTACCGGTCCCCGGTCGTAGCAGTGTACCAGCCGGATTCCGTTTGGCAGCGTAACCTGTTGCATCTCCATCCTCTATTTCCTGGTTGCGATAAGGATTTCGAGCAATCTGATCCCTGCATCCGAGATCACCGTTCCCGGGCCGAAAATGGCGGCGGCTCCCGATTTATAGAGAAAGTCATAATCCTGCGGAGGAATGACGCCGCCAACGATCACAAGGATATCCTCCCGGCCCAGTTTTTTAAGCTCCTCGATTACCTGAGGGACAAGGGTTTTATGACCCCCTGCAAGGCTCGACACCCCGAGGATATGCACATCGTTCTCAACTGCCTGTTTTGCCGATTCGGCAGGTGTCTGGAAGAGTGGCCCCATATCGACATCGAAACCGATATCGGCATAACCTGTTGCCACCACCTTCGCACCCCGGTCGTGACCATCCTGGCCCATCTTGGCAATCATTATACGTGGTCGACGGCCTTCAAGTTCAGCAAACTTATCAGCCATTTCGCGTGCCTTGAGGAACTGTTCATTATCTTTCGATTCTGAAGAGTAAACTCCCGAAATACTTCTTATCACAGCTTTGTACCTCCCGTAAACTTTTTCAAGGGCATAGGATATCTCGCCCAGGGATGCCCGTTTCCGGGCTGCATCAATGGCAATTGCAAGCAGGTTTCCCTCTCCGGTTTCTGCCGACCTGGTAAGTTCATCGAGCACCTGTTGCACCTCTGCATTGTTCCGTCCGGCGCGTAATTCCTTCAGGCGGGCCACCTGCGATTCACGAACCGCAGCATTGTCAACATCAAGAATTTCGATGGGATCCTCCTTTTCAAGGCGGTTCATGTTCACCCCTACAATATGGTCTTTCCCTGAATCGATGCGGGCCTGTTTGCGTGCAGATGCCTCTTCGATGCGCATCTTCGGTATTCCGGTCTCAATAGCCTTGGCCATCCCACCCAACTCCTCTACCTCCTTGATAAGATGCCACGCCCGCCGGGCAATTTCGTTCGTGAGGGACTCAACATAATAGGAGCCGGCCCAGGGATCAAGTGACCGGCAGATATTCGTCTCCTCCTGCAGGTAAAGCTGAGTATTGCGGGCAATACGTGCCGAAAAATCGGTAGGCAACGCTATGGCTTCATCTAAAGAATTGGTATGGAGCGACTGTGTATGTCCGAGCGCTGCAGCCAGAGCCTCCACACAGGTCCGCGCAACATTGTTGAACGGATCCTGCTCGGTAAGGCTCCAGCCTGAGGTTTGTGTGTGGGTACGCAAGGCCATGGACTTGGCATTCTTGGGATTGAACTGCTTCACTATCTTTGCCCAAAGCAATCGGGCTGCCCGCATCTTGGCAATTTCCATGAAGTGGTTCATTCCTGCTGCCCAGAAGAAAGAGAGCCGTGGAGCAAATGCATCGATATCCATCCCGGCATTGATACCAGCCCTGAGATATTCAAGACCGTCGGCCAGGGTATAGGCAAGTTCGAGGTCGCAGGTGGCGCCGGCCTCCTGCATGTGATACCCGGAAATGCTGATGGAGTTGTACTTGGGCATATTCTTCGCCGTAAATTCAAAGATGTCGGCAATGATCCTCATCGAGGGAGAGGGCGGATAGATGTATGTATTTCGCACCATAAACTCCTTCAGAATATCGTTCTGGATGGTACCGGTAAGTTTATCCATCGAAACACCCTGCTCCTCTGCAGCCACCACGTAAAATGCAAGTACAGGCAGCACGGCTCCGTTCATGGTCATCGAAACCGACATTTTATCCAGAGGGATCTGGTCAAAAAGCACCTTCATGTCGAGGATCGAGTCGATGGCGACCCCGGCTTTCCCGACATCACCGACAACGCGTTCATGATCAGAGTCATATCCGCGGTGGGTAGCCAGGTCGAAGGCCACAGAGAGTCCCTTTTGCCCGGCCTTAAGATTCCGGCGATAGAAAGCGTTTGATTCTTCGGCCGTGGAAAAACCGGCATATTGCCTGATTGTCCAGGGACTCATCACATACATTGTGGAATAGGGTCCGCGAAGGAATGGCGGCAACCCTGCAGCATAGTTCAGATGCTCCATGTCAAGCAGGTCACTGTCACCATAAACCGGCTTCACGGGTATCTGCTCAGGGGTTATCCAGTCCTTGCTGATTCCGGCCTCCTTCTCCCATTCGGCAAATGTAGGCCCACTGGTTACTTTTCTCAGCTCAACATCGGTAAATTTTAGTCTCATCGGGAGGATTGAAGTAGTGCAAGATTATAGTGAAATGCCAAAGACCAGAAAGACACTTTGTGCCTGCGGATTGGTGATGAGCGATGCCTGAACGGGCAGTGAATACTGCTGGGTTACAGGTATCTCCCTTTTTGCGGTGAGCCCGAAGTTCGTTATCCCGGCATGGGGTCCATACCAGCTACTGCCGAATGGAATGCCTCCGATAAATGGCTTCAGGTCGACTCCGATCCGCTTCAAGGTAAATTTATAACCCAGTTCAAAATAGGTAGAGTAATTGTTGTTCTCACCAAATCCATAGGTTCCTGTGGAATCCTTGCCTTTATCGGCCCCGAATACAAGGGTGCTTGCCATCACCTGGATTGGAAAACTCTCCGGACCATCGAAAGTAAGGCATAACTCAAAAGTATGCGCGGTAGTCTTGTTGTTATAGTCAAAATAACGGTTTCCTTCGTTAGGGTTCAGTCCGTTTACCGTAAAATAATCGAAGGCCATGAGGGTAAACCATTTGTAGGTGTAAGAGATATAAAGATCCATTTCTGAATAATTTCCGGCATCCTCAATGGTGCTGTCGTTGACCTGTATGCTATGTTTGGCAAAAGCATACGAACCCCAGGCTCCGATGGTAAGCCCTTTCCAGGCAAAGCCAAGGTTGGGCTGGATGGCTGGTGAATTACCATAATCCATCCCTCTCCATATATACCGGCTCATCAGGTCGGCCCCGAAATTCAGCGTAGCCGCCCCCTCCTTTGCCGATAATTCGGATTCTGCCAGGACTGTCTCCTCCTGGGCCCTAAGTTTGCCGCAGGCAAGCGACAAAACACACATTATGAATAGGATAGTTTTATTCATGATCGTTTTTTTTAAGTTTGTAGCGCCCTGGCCAGTTCCGACTGGCGAAATGGTTTGCTTATATAATCGTCCATCCCAGAGGCGAGGCATCGCTCCTTGTCCTCTGTCGTGGAATGTGCCGTGAGGGCGACAATCTTCACTTTTTTCCTATGGTCTCCCTGAAGAAAATTATCCTTTTCGAGTTTCCGGATTGCCTTTGTAGCTTCAATTCCATCCATTTCCGGCATTTCCAGGTCCATCAGAATAAGATCAAAATCGGACGCTTTATACTGTTCTACAGCTTCCGCACCATTCTCCACCACCGCCACTTTATGTCCGAAGGCCTCGAGTGTTTTTACCGCCACTTTCTGGTTGATTTTATTATCTTCCGCCAGCAGTATCTTCATGCTTCGCTGTGTACGGAAACGGGCCTTTACTGCAAATTTCTCGATAACCCTGATCAGCTCTTCGGGTTGGAAAGGCTTAGCGATGTAATCATCCATTCCGGCCTCAAGGAAGCGCTCGCGGTCGCCCTCTACCGCGTATGCAGTAAACGCAACAATGTAAGCGGGCGGCCTGTCCGGCATAGTCTTCTCAAGTTCCCTGATCTTCTCCGTAGCTTCAATTCCGTCCATCAGCGGCATCCTGATATCCATGAGAATGATCTGGTACTCTTTTTCCATGACGAGTTTTACAGCAACCCGGCCATTTTCGGCGATATCGAGGTTATTGTAGCCATCCTTTTCGAGGGAGGTTTTTGCAACCTTCTGGCTGATGTAATTATCTTCAACTAAAAGCAGTGAGAATGATTTCGAGAGATTTTTTTTGTTCTCTTTGTCGAGTTTATCCGCTTCCGACTGAACTACCTTATCAAAGATGGCAGTAAACCAGAAGGTCGAGCCTTTTCCCTCGTCGCTGTTCACCCCGATCTCGCCACCCATCAGTCTGACGAGATCCTTTGAAATCTTCAATCCAAGTCCGGTGCCGCCGTATTTGCGTGAGGTTGATGCATCAGTCTGCGAAAACTCTTTAAACAGCTTTTCTTTACCCTGCTCAGATATTCCGATACCCGTATCCTTAACGTTGCACCTGATCATCAGCTTTTCATCTTTCTCCCAAACCGGTTCCATGGAAATTGTAATATTGCCCTCTTCGGTAAATTTAATGGCATTGTTGGTGAGGTTCAGAATTATCTGCTTGAACCGAACGGGATCTCCCTTGATTTTTGCCGGTAGCTGAGGAGAGATACTGAAAAACAATTTCAATCCTTTTCCTTCTGCTTTTAAATGAAGCAGTTTGGTAACCTCCTCAACCTGCTCGGGCAATCCAAATGGGATGTTTTCGAGCTCAACCTGGCCGGCCTCGATCTTTGAGAAATCAAGGATGTCATTAATGATCGTAAGCAGGTTATTTCCTGAGACTTCAATGATTTCGAGGTACTCCTTCTGTTCATCATTGAGGTCAGTGTCCTTCAGAATGTTTGTCATACCGATCACACCGTTCATTGGCGTGCGGATTTCATGGCTCATGTTCGCGAGGAAAATAGATTTGGCCCTGCTTTCTCTCATCGCCAGTTCTTTGGCTTTGTGAAGTTCATCTTCAATCAGCTTACGGTCTGTGATTTCCTTTTCCAGCTGAGTTGTTCTCGCCTTCACGATCTCTTCCAGGTTGGCTTTGTACTCCCCGAGTTCCCTTTCGGCCTGAATCCGCTCACTGATCTCGGACTGAAGCTTTCGGGTACTCTTCAGGTAAAATTTTCGGGTGGCAAAAAAAACAGGAATCACGATGATAAGAAAAAACAAGGCCCATGCGAGGGTATAGGGGATCCTGCGGATGACTTCCCCGTGTATAAATGAAACATCCATATCGGCCCCGACAAGGTATTTTTTCCCGCCGCATGATGATTCGCAGATAATGGCACTTCTGAACGTTCCCCACCGGTCTTCGGCAGTCTCGAAGGTAACGCTCTTGCTGTTAAATGTGCTTTTCATGTTTTGGGTAGCCTCCGGGTATTCATCCCAGTAAACCGGCAGATTGTTCTCCCTGAAATCTTTTTCACTTGCGCTTGAAGAGGTAAAATAGATCTGATTATTCCGGATCACAACGGTATAAACATATGTCAGCCCGACGGCCTTTGCATAATCTGTCAGATTTGCAATATTTACAAGGTTTTCCGAATCAGAAACCGCCTGCGCTCCGGTGGCCCGGTCGTGAAAATCTTCCGGCAAAATGTACTTTACGTATCCTGCTGCCTGTAAAAGCCTTGTATCAACCTCCTGCGTAATCCGGGCATGGTCCGAATAGCTGTTCCAGGCAATGTAAACCACAACCCCGCCAAGATAGATGATTATCGGGACTAAGAAATGTCTGAGAAGGTAACCTTTCCTGAATTTTCTCATACAGCTTAGGAATTAAGAATGCGGTGCAATTCTTCAATTTCTACGGGTTTGTTCATATAATAATCCATCCCCGCTTCAAAAAACTTGCTGCGGTCATCTTCAAAGGCATTGGCTGTGATGGCAACGATTTTTACCCGGTTCTGCTTTTCGACCTTGCGGTCCGTTTCAATTTTTCTGATTTCTATGGTAGCACTTATCCCGTCCATAACAGGCATCATGATGTCCATAAGAATGGCATCGTATATGTTTTCCCTGAATTTAACAAGTGCAGCCGCACCATCCATGGCCATATCAACCTTGTGACCTGCCCGGGTGAGTGCCGCGGTTATCAGGCGAAGGTTAATGGCGTTATCTTCTACAACAAGTATTACAAGCTGCTTTCTTGTATTTGTCGTTTCCTTTTGCTGAGCATTTTCGGTCATGGTGGTGAGGTTCAATTGTGGTAATTAATAAATTCCTAATATATTCTGATATTTCTGTAAAGTATCCAGCAGGTTGGAGCGTATATGGATGAAATCATCCACCCCCGCCTCTTTCAGCATTTCAACAATCTCAATGGGGTATCCTGCAACAACGATCCTGGGTGCGGGTTTTATCTTCTTCAACTTTCCTGCTATTTCAGGTACGATCAGTGTATACTCATCATCCGAACTGCAAATGACTACAATTTCAGCACCCGACAACAAAGCTTCATCTACCCCCTCCTGAATTGTCGAAAAACCCTGATTATCAATAATTTCATATCCGGCACAGCCAAAGAAGTTGGCTGAAAATCCGGCCCTTGCCCGCAACATGGCAAGATTCCCCATCGTAAAGAGGAACACCGAGGGGCGTTTATTCCCTTTGAGTATGAAGGCTTCGGTGGCCAGGCGGACTTTTTCAAATCCGGTAGAAATTCTGAAAGGTGTGAGTGTTTTATAGGGGGTTGTCACCTGCACCTGTTCTCCGGCAGACCTGACATTCTCCAGCATTGTTTCCTGGGTATTTGGATACTGGTTGGTTCCCAGGAGAATGGTCTTCCGTTGCGCAATGGCCATCTCCTTCTGCCTGCGGCTCTCCGTTACCTGATCCTGAATGAACCCGGTTTTAAGACACTCTATCATCCCGCCTTTTTCCTCGACTGTTTTGAACAATTCCCACGCATTATTGGCAATGGAATCGGTGAGGTTTTCGACATAATAGGAACCTGCTGCCGGATCGGCTACCTTATCGAGATACGACTCCTCCTTAAGCACCAGCTGCTGGTTCCGGGCAATTCTTCCGGAAAAATCGCCCGTGTCGCGAAACGAAATATCGAAAGGGTGGATTGTTACCGAATCTGCATTTCCCAGTATGGCCGACATCCCTTCGGTCGTAGTGCGTAGCATATTGACATACGGATCATAAATCGTTTTATTCCAGAGAGCCGTAGAGGAGTGAATGAATGTTTTCATAGAAGCCTCCAGCCCGGGATTATATTGCTCCACAAGGCGGGCCCACAGGAGTCTCATTGCCCGAAGTTTCGCAATCTCCATAAAATAATTGGAACCGGTCGCAAGAGAAAACATCATCCGCGAAGCCAGTGTGTCGACAGGCATTCCCTTTTTAGTAATGCTGGAAAGATACTCGTTGGCAGATGCAAGGCTGAAGCCCAACTCCTGAACCAGCGAAGAACCGGAATCCTGGAAATAGTGGCCGTTGATGTTAATGGCCCGGAACTGCGGAAGCCGTTTTTGAATCGTATTTAAAAGATACTCTGTTTCTTCAATGTTGTGGGTCCAGTTTACATAGAAATCGCCATGAAGAAGGAGATAGCTCAGGGGATCAAAATTGATGGACCCCATGATATGATCACCCCCTTCGCCCCGGTGATTTACTTCATAGATAAACAGTTCCAGTGTGAGGGGGTAGGACCGGGATGAGATAAAATTGATGCCTGTTTTCGTAAGGTCAATGCCGGCCAGAAGCTGATTCATCTGTTTATGAGTCGTCACTTCAGTGGCAACCAAACCAACCGCACCAGCCCCTTTTGCAATTGCATCAAGTGCCTGACGGTTTGCGGTCTCTATATCTGAAACAAGAATGTCCTGACGAACGATCCAATTGTTTCCGGACTTTTTGTTACCGCGCACATAGGGGGACCGTCCGGGAAGGGACTGAAGATAATCCAGTCCCTGAAGGTCTTCGGCGCGGTAATACGGTTTTACAGTAAAGCCTTCGTCTGTAGTCCAGATCAGCTTCTTCTGGTAATCGGCTCCTTTAAGGTCGGCAGTTATCTTTTCTTCCCAAGCCTGTGTAGGTACCGGGGGAAATTCAGCAAATAATCCGGGCTGCTCATTATACTCCATGGCAAAACTCTTGTTTCCTTTGTTAGTTCCTGTAGTTCTTGTTGTTACGTTTAAGTATCAGAGAAAATCTAAGCAAATTTAATGATTTCTTAATTCTTTCAGGCTCAAACATTAAAATAATTGGATCGTCGCTATTTTCCGCCGGTCGCCGAATATTGAATAACTTTACAAAAAATATACAAAATGATTGTTGCCATTAGAGGGGCAACCGGATTTGTAGGCCGGGCTCTCACCAGTAAGATAGCTGAAACGGGGGGAACTGTCAGGATCATTGACCGTCATTCATTGTCACTTCCCGATGATGAATTCAGGAAGCAGAAGATTGAAGGGACTGATGCTGTGATCAACCTGGCCGGTGCTCCGGTTTCGGGAAAATGGACACCGGAACGGAAGCGTGAGATATACAACAGCCGGATCGATACGACGCGAAAAATTGCGAATGCGATCCTCGCCTGCGATGGTCAGTTGCCGATGCTGGTCTCCGCCTCTGCTGTAGGGATCTACGACAACTTGCACACCCACACAGAAACAAGTGTATTGTTCGGGGATTCATTTCTTGCAGAGGTATGCCGCGACTGGGAAAAAGAGGCCAACAGGGTGCTGCCGGCATCACGGGTGGTTGTTTTCCGTATCGGTTTGGTGCTTGGTGAAAACGGAGGAGCCCTGAAAAAAATGCATCGACCTTTCAGGCACGGATTGGGAGGCAAGATTGGCAGCGGGAAACAGGTAATCTCGTTTATTCATATGGCCGATCTTGTGGCTGCTCTCCTGTTTGCCATAAATACCCCGTCCATGCAGGGAGTTTACAATGCCGTGAGCCCCTTCCCGGTCACTAATGCCGAATTCACAGAGAAACTGGGGAAAGTTCTTAAGCAGCCAGCCCTTCTTACCATCCCGTCATTTGCATTGAAACTGTTGTTTGGAGAAGGTGCGCAGATACTCCTTGAAGGCCAGCGGGTTCTGCCGGAAAGGCTCGGCCAAGCCGGATTTACTTTCAGATACCCCACCCTGCAAAGCGCATTGATAAGGATTTACTGACATTGTGGCCATCCTCTTTGAAAATACTCAGAATGATTTAGTCTGGTTGCCTGAGCTGGAATCTCAGATAGCATATCTTTTTACCCATTTCCAGCCACATCCGTTCATAGAAGGTGCGTATCCTGGTCACATCATCGGTGCTCCCGGAGTTGTATAGATCATTGCTTGACCACATTAGTCTGTGGCCCCGCTCAATAATTACATCGAGGGTATACTGGAAAAAATCCTGGTCATCGGTTTTCAGATGAATAATTCCGTCGGGGGTTAATATGTTTCTGTATTTTTCAAGAAACACAGGAGCGGTGAGCCTTCTTCGCTCCTTCTTAGGCTGCGGATCGGGGAAGGTGATCCAAATCCCGGAAACTTCTCCCGGAGAGAATACCCTTTCCACATGATCGACCAGTGTACGGATGAATCCGACATTCTTCATCTGCTGTTCGGCGACCGTTTTGCAGCCTCTCCATAGGCGGGCGCCCTTCAGATCGATACCGATAAAATTTTTATCCGGGTAAGCTTCAGCCAGGCCAACCGTATATTCGCCTTTACCGCAGCCAAACTCCACAACTAGGGGATGGTCGTTCTGAAAAAACTGTTGATGCCATCTGCCCCTCATGCGGAATTCAGGAATGAGGTCGTGATATTTTGGCTGGAAAAGATGTGGAAAGGTGAGATTTTCCCCGAAGTGGATAAGCTTTTTTTTCGCCACGGCAGAGGTCTATTTTGCCAGCAGCCAGGCTCCGGAAAAATCGCCCGATTTTGAGGAGGAGAGCAGCTGCTCTGCCTCTTCTCTCATTTCAAAAGTTCCGATGGTTACGCGGTATAGCCCTCCTCTCGACTTATCGAAAATGGATGCCTGGATTCCTCTTTGTTTTAATTCGGATACAAACTTCAAGGCGTTCTCTTTTGATTTGAATGCCCCCACAATAATCGCAAACGGGTCGCCGGTATTGGCAGGAGAGATTGTCACCTCCTGAACCGGTTCCGGGTTTGTGATGGCAGCGGGCTCAATGTATGCTCCGGTGGCATCATCATTGCTGACGCTGCCTGCTTCAGATTCGGGATTGCCGGAGGAGGGATCGTTCGTGGGAGCATCGAACACCGAAGGAACGGCTTCCTCCTGGTAAAAAGTATCAGGCGCATTGGCCGGTGCCTCTTTCTTCTCAACAAGTGATGTAGAGGAAAAACGGGAAAACACCGAACTCAGGATGCCGGCATCGCTTACCTGGGAGGATTTAATCTTATCAAACTGGGTAACCCCGATAATGGCAACAGCACCAATGGGAATGGCAAGCATGGCTGCCCACTTCAGTGACCTGGAAAGAGTGCTGCGCTCCTGTATCGCTCCCTGGGCAGGAACAGCAGTTTTGCGGTCAGACCTGTCGGGAAAATTAGCACGGCCAACCGGCGGAGAGATAAATGATGTAAGACCGAAAGCATCGGGAAGGAGGTTGATGGTTTTGTCCTGTTCGAACTGGAGGTTTCCTTCGCGACCCTGCGTAAGCCTGCCAACCGAAGGTATCAGAAAAGATTTTCCCGATTTCAGCGTATGCCTGCACTCCTCCGCCAGTTCGTCAATCATTTTGCATGCATCCGCATAGGAAACGCCGAAGGAATCTGCGACATTGTTTGCCAACAGACCATCGTTCTGTTTCAGATTGACATTAAAAAGGAGTTTTTTCCCTGGCGGCAGAAACGAATGATGCACCGGATCGATGCGGGCCGGCGAGTAGTTCCCGATAAATCCTCCGAACCCGGGAATGATCACACAGTCATGTAAAACCAATAGTTCGGAAATACAATTCCTGATGTCCATAACGCTTCCATTAAATGAAGCGCTAAGATAGGGTTTTATTGGCTAAACCATCAGGTTCTGTTAGTAATTTTTAATAAATCTATCGGAGTGTCCACAGAAATGCTATCATATTCAGTTACCTGCGTAAGGATATCCATTCCGTTCTCAAGCCAGCGAAGTTGTTCCAGCGATTCTGCCGATTCGAGAGGCGCGGGGGCAAGCCCTATGATGCGGTTCAGTACCCCTGAGGTGTAACCGTAAATACCGACATGTTCGTAATATGTTGTTGCGTGAAGCCATTCACCTGCCTCCTGACCCCTTGTAAACGGGATGACGGAGCGGCTGAAATAGAGCGCTTTCCCATCCCTCCCGGCAACAACCTTCACAACATTAGGGTTGGTTAACGATTCGCAGGTGGTGATCTTCCTGATCAGTGTACAGATTTCTGCCATCCCTTGGTTTAAGGATGCCGCAACTTGCCCAATCTGCTCCGGATCAATGAATGGCTCGTCTCCCTGAACATTTACCACCGCATCATAAACCCGGCCTTCTTCTGTGAGTCTGGCCGCCACTTCGTGGCAGCGTTCGGTGCCCGACCGGTGATGGATGCCGGTCATCATCACACTTCCGCCAAAAGTCTTTACATGGTTGAAAATCGACTGATCATCGGTAGCGACATATACCGACTCGAGCAGCGAACATTTTTTCGCCTGCTCGTATACCCTCTGGATCATGGTTTTGCCGTCAATTACAACCAAAGGCTTTCCCGGAAACCGGGTGGAGGCATACCGGGCAGGAATTACACCAAGAATTCGCATCGCAGTTGATACATATTAAATGGACGAAAAGACTAAAACAAGCCGTGCAGTTCAGCCGTTATCTTCTCGATTACAACCCCCATGGCCTGGGGGTTCTCACTGAATTTAACCGAATCAACATCTATGATAAGCAGTTTGCCAAGAGTATAATTCTCGATCCACTCCTCGTACATGTCGTTCAGGTTTTTGAGGTAATCGAGCCGGATTGCGCTCTCATATTCCCGTCCGCGTTTCTGGATCTGGCTCACCAGTACGGGTACCGTGGCACGCAGGTAGATCAGCAGATCGGGAGCCTGAATAAAAGAGCTCATTAACCCGAAAAGCGCCTGGTAGTTGTCAAAATCCCTGGTGCTCATGAGGTTCATCGAATGCAGGTTCGGAGCAAAAATATTGGCATCCTCATAGATGGTCCGGTCCTGGACAATAGTTTTTCCCGACTTGCGAATCTCTACAATCTGACGGAACCGGCTATTGAGAAAATATATCTGCAGGTTAAAAGACCAGCGCTGCATGTCCTCATAGAAACTGTTGAGGTAAGGGTTTGTATCTACATCCTCATAATGAGGTTCCCACCCGAAATGTTTGGCAAGCAGGCCTGTAAGTGTTGTTTTTCCGGAGCCGATATTCCCGGCGATTGCAATGTGCATAGATCAGAATTTGTAACCAAAGGTAAAAAAAGGAATCAATCCCTCTCAACTAATTTCAGTATTTCATCCACATATTTTCTATCGTTCGACAGCCGCGGAACTTTATATTGTCCACCGAGTTTTCCTTTGGATTTGAGCCAGCGGTAAAATGTTCCCGGTGGAAGGAGCCGGATGAGAGGTTCCTCAAGCATCATGTTATGATACCGTTTCGCTTCATAATCTGAATTAACCGATTTTAGCGCTGTATCAAGTGTGCTGGTGAAAAAGGCGAGATCCCCGGGAGGGGTATCGAACTCAATAAGCCACTCATGGGCGCCTTTCTGTTCGCCGGCCAGGTATACCGGGGCAGCGGTATAATCAGTCAGGACTGCCTTGCAGCGTTCACAAGCCACGGCAAGTGCTTTCTCTGCATTGTCAATGATAAGTTCTTCACCGAAAGCATTGATGAAATTCTTCGTTCTGCCGGTAATTTTAATCCGGTAGGGCATAACAGAAGTAAATACTACCGTGTCGCCTATGAGATACCTCCACAGCCCTGCGTTCGTAGAAATGACCATGGCATAGTTGGTGTTGGCTTCTACCTGGTCGAGCCTCAAGGTACGAGGATAATCAGTTTCCAACTGGTCGATCGGCACAAATTCATAATATATCCCATAGTCAAGCATCAGCAGCATATCACCGGTATGGGGCCTGTCCTGGATTCCGAAAAAACCTTCAGAGGCATTGTATGTTTCCAGGTAATTGACTTTCTCTGATGGGAGAATTCTCTCAAATTGCTCACGGTAAGGGGTAAAATTAACCCCGCCATGAACAAAAAGTTCAAAATTTGGCCACACCTCAAGAAGGTGTTTCTTCCCCGACTTTTCAAGAATACGTTTGAATAACAGCAGAGTCCAGGAGGGTACCCCGGAGATATTTGTAACATCATGCTGCATGGTAGCCTCAGCCATCATTTCAATTTTGCTCTCCCACTCATCCATCAATGCGATCTGGAGGTTGGGAGTTCTCATGAATTCGACCCATCCCGGAAGGTTCTGTATCAGTATGGCTGAGAGATCGCCCTGGTAATAGGACTCGTTGTTCACCTCCACAATCTGGTGTGATCCCCCCATGGCAATTGCCTTCCCGTCGAACAATAAGGTATCCGGGTGGTTGTTGCAATAGATTGAAAGGAGGTCCTTTCCGCCCTTGAAATGACACTCTTCCATCGCTTCCTGGCTAACCGGAATAAACTTGCTTTTGTCGCTTGTAGTTCCCGATGACTTGGCAAACCATTTAATTTCAGTAGGCCAGAGAATATTCTGTTCTCCTTTGCGCAAACGGTCGACTGATCCTTTCAGAGTTTCATAGTTATTCAGTGGAACACGTTCACCGAATTGTTCAGGAGTGACAATCGACTTGAAATCAAATCTTTTACCATATTCCGTTGACTTTGCTGCTGCAACCAGTTTTCGCAGCCACTCCGTCTGCACTTCATGGGGATATTTCATAAAAAGCTCGATCTGGTGGATCCGCTTTTTCATCAACCAGGAAACAACAGAATTGATCAGCGCCATTTTGGTGGTTAGAGATTAGATTTCCCAAAAATACGATTAAATAAACTTCCCGGGCAGAGAATTGAAAAATCCTGAAGGGTTCGCTAAAACGCCCTAACGATGCCGTAATCAGCAACAATCTGCATGTTACGTTTTTAAACATAACACGAAGAAAAAACAATACAAATTTATCATGAAAAATAAAATTCCAAGAAACAGGTATATTAATATTTTACGATAAAACACAAAATTTTTCCTTTGCAAAAACATAATTTTATCGTATGTTTGCATACCCTAACATTGATAAATTTCTACCGGCCATTTCGGGCAACTAATCTGCACACTATAAATACTTACTCCGCATGAAACTTCTTGTTCTGAATTGTGGCAGCTCGTCAATCAAATACCAGCTTATCGACTTAACGGACGAAGCAGATCTGAAAGCAAAAGGGCTGCTCGATCGTATAGGCTTACAAATAAGTGACCTCACCCACCAGGTTACCGGAAAGGAAAAAGTCAGGATTACACAGGAGGTTCCCGATCACCAGGTTGGCATCAACCTGATTCTCAAAACCCTTAAGGATCCTGTTTACGGAGTTATCGAAAACGAAAATGAGATTCTTGCTGTCGGACACCGGGTTGCCCACGGCGGCGAGAATATGAAAGCAAGCGTGTTAATCGATGAGGAGGTTAAAAAGGACATTGAGAGGTGCTGCGAACTGGCTCCCCTGCATAATCCTGCCAACCTTAAGGGCATCCTTTCCATCGAAGCCATCCTTCCGCATGTTCCCCAGGTTGCTGTATTCGACACTTCATTTCACCAGTCGATGCCAGCCCATTCCTACCTCTACCCGATTCCTTACGAATACTATGAAAAGTACAAGGTCCGCCGCTATGGATTCCACGGAACCTCACACAAATTTGTTGCACAGAAAGCTTGCCGTTACCTTGGAAAGGATTTCTCAGGCATCAACATCATCACCTGTCATCTCGGAAACGGTTCATCGGTAGCGGCTATTGAAAAAGGGAAATCGGTAGATACCTCCATGGGTTTTACTCCGCTCGAAGGACTCATGATGGGAACCCGCAGCGGTGATGTAGACCTCGGCGTACTGCTGTATATTGCTGAGAAAGAAAACCTCAGTATCAAAGATACAAACAACATGTTCAACAAGAAAAGCGGCGTATGCGGAATATCCGGTATTTCTTTCGATATGCGCGATGTTGAGCAGGCCGCCGAAAATGGCAATAAACGGGCACAGCTTGCTCTTGATATGTATGCATACCGGGTCAAGAAATACATTGGCGCCTATGTGGCCGCAATGGGCGGTGTTGAGATGATCGTTCTTACCGGCGGTATTGGTGAAAACGACTGGTTGACCCGAAAAAAAATACTTTCAGGTCTGGAATTCCTTGGCGTTGAATTCGATGCAGAACGGAATGTAAATATACGCGGTCGTGAGGCAATCTTAACTAAACCCGGCTCAAAAATTGTCGCTATGGTAATGCCCACCAACGAGGAGATGGTTATTGCCGTCGACACCTTTAATATCGTAAACAATTCTGATTTCAAATTTTAAACCAAAATCTATGGCACCTATTAGTCTGTATATAGTTGAAGATGAACTGATCATCGCACACGACCTGAAAGCCAAACTGACCGAGCTTGGTTATGAGGTTATGGGAATCGACACCAAGGGAGAAAACGCAATCGAAAATATTGCCAATCTTCAGGAATCCAACAAAGAACCCGACATTGTAATCATGGATGTTAAACTGGCGGGTAAAATGGACGGCATTGAGGCGGCTCGCATCCTGACAGAAAATTACAACTGCGGGATCATATTTCTCACGTCGATGAACAAAAACGAAGTATTCTCCAAATCCTTCTCACTAAAGCCTTACGCCTATCTATTCAAACCTGTTGATATCGACCAGATCAGGGCCGCGATTGAAGTGGCCAACTACCAGCGCAATCTCGAAATCACCAACGAACGGATCATTTCAGAGCTGAAAAATGAAATTGAGCAGCGTAAAAAGGCAGAAAAAGAGCGAAACCAGCGTCTTCAGGAACGTATTCGCGCCGAACAGAAGGTAAATCAGCTCATGAAGCAGAAGCACCAGATGGAACTCGACCTGATCAACAGGGAACTTGCAACCTCATCGATTTTTATCTCTCAGAAGAACAAAATTATCGGTCTCATCAAAAAAGACATCAACAGGCTCCTGAAGACCGAAAAATCGGTCAACAAGGCTGAAATCGCCAAGGTGCTGAAGACGATCGATGAAAATATCAAATTCGATAACGACTGGTACCGGATTAAAGCCCATTTTGAAAAGATCCACCCGGGCTTTTTCGACAGACTGCGCAAGAATTTCCCGCAATTAACCCCCAATGATCATAAATTGTGTGCGCTCCTCCGCATGAACCTGAACACCAAGGAGATTTCACATATTCTGAAGATCACGGCACCCAGTACGGAAATTTCAAGGATCCGGTTACGCAAGAAGCTGGACCTGCCCAAAGGCATCAATCTGACTCAGTATATCTGCGAAGTGTAATTGGGCACGACCCGTTTTGATTACAGCCGATCGGCCATTTCATCGGTAATGTTGAGGTTATGGTAAACCTCCTGAACATCGTCATCATCTTCGATGATATCGACCAGTTTAAGCACTTTGCGGGTGGCATCCTCGTCGAGGGTTACCATGGTTTTTGGGATGCGGTGAAGTGATGCGCTTTCGGGTTCAACTTTCAGGGATTCAAGTTTCTTCATCATACTTCCGAAATCCTCCATTGCTGTAGTAATGGTAAAGATCCCGTCCTCAAGGCTGATGTCTTCGGCACCGGCATCGATAACCTCCATTTCAAAATCATCGCGGTTGAGGGTTCCCTGCGGAACGGTAAATATTCCTTTGCGGTCGAACAGGTAGTTGAGCATTCCGTTCTGGCCCAATTCTCCGCCGTGTTTGTTAAAATGGGCACGAACATTGGCGACTGTGCGCTGTATGTTATCGGTTGTGCACTCAACGAAAATGGCAACCCCATGAGGCCCCTTGCCTTCATATGTGGTTTCATTCAGGGCTGCTGCATCTTTATCGGCCCCCTTGCTGATGGCGCGTAAAATGGTATCCTTGGGCATCGAGGCTCCCTTGGCATTGGAAATGGCAAGTCTCAGCCTGGGATTTCCGTCAGGGTCGGGACCACTCTCTTTCACTGAAATCGTAATGTCTTTAATAATTTTAGAGAAGATTTTCGAACGCTTAGCGTCGAGTGCCCCTTTTTTTCGCTTGATGGTAGACCATTTATTGTGACCTGACATAAGGTTCTGTTTATTGAATAACAGTGTAAAATTAATAAAAAAAAGGTTACGCAATCAAAAACGATTGGTAAATTTGGCGGCACAAACCCCTGAACACCCACTCAATTCGTGCAGCCTAAAACATTCATTGTCCTCTTATGTCTGCTTGCGGCAGCAATCCTTTTTAACCGCTGTGCCCACCCGGTTTCACCCGAAGGCGGACCAAAGGATGTAACACCGCCCAAAGTATTGGGTTGCGACCCTCCCAACTTCTCAACCAATTTCCAGAGCTCTTCAATACGGATCGCTTTTCGTGAGTTCATTGCCCTGAAAAACCCGCTGTCTGAGATCTTTATCTCTCCTCCACTGGCAAAAGCGCCTGACCCCCGGTTGCGCGGAAAAGACTTGCTTGTGAAACTACAGGACACCCTGCGCAGCAATACCACCTATTCGATAAGTTTCGGGCAGGCTATTGCCGATCTTACAGAAGGCAACCAATTGAGAGGCTTTACTTATGTTTTTTCTACAGGTGATTATATTGACTCGTTGTCGCTCAAAGGAAGAGTTATCAGTGCCTTTAACCACCAACCTCTGAAAAATGTGTTTGTCACCCTGTACATTAACAACAATGATACCCTGCCATTCGATTCGCTGCCGCTGAAAATACCTCCGTATTATCTTACTAAAACCGACGAAAGAGGAGACTTTACCCTCTCTAATCTACAGGATGCCTCCTTCAAGCTCATGGCCATCGATGACCAGAACGGCGACCTCATATTCAACCAGCCCTCGGAAAAAATCGCTTATTCCGACAGTCTGGTAAAGCCCTACTATATCGAAATACCGAAACCAACAGCCGCCGACACGTCGAAAAAGGATACAACCCTGGTAAAACAGGTCCAAAAAATAAAACTCACCCCTGCCCAGGTAAGAATAACCGACTCCATCCGCCAGGCCGATTCAGTTAAGACGCTGAATGCCAAATATCCCTCCTTTGAACTCATGCTCTTCGAAGAGACCGACTCGATACAAAGGATAGCAAAGAGTGTTGTTCCCCGCGAAGGGATGATCGTGATAACCTTTAAATATCCCCTAAAAAATGCAGAATTTACTGCACTCAATGTTACGGATTCATTGCCTGCCGTTTACCTGCGTGAAAATTCACCCAAACAGGATTCGGTGATCCTCTGGGTAAGCGGCCCTCATGCCGACACACTTTTTTTGAAGGTGTCCGATAAAGGAAGGATTCTCGACACCCTGCATATTGACCTGCAGAAAAAAGTTAAAAAGAAAAAAGACGATAAACCTGAACCTCCGGAAAGGCTTGCATTTACCACCAATGGAGGAGGAGGCAGTGGCTTTAACCAGTACCGGAGCGAATTTACAATCACATTCTCATACCCACTTGAAAAATGGGACTTCGGGCGTATCCTGCTTATCGACGGCAAAGACACGCTGCACCCTCAGTGCAAATTTGCCGACAGCATTAAGCGCCGGGTTGTTGTCGGATATAAGTGGAAGGAGGAAAAACCCTACAAACTGCTTATTCCCGATTCGGTGTTTTACGGTATAAATAATCTCACCCATGATTCCCTTCGGATTGAAATTAAAACCAAGGCCCCGAAAGAGTTCGGAAACCTTGTCCTCACTTTCAATCCCAAAAAGGCGGGGCAGTATATTGTTCAGATTTTGAATGAAAAGGAGACGAGCGTTATCGAAGAGCAGATCGCAACGGATTCAACCAAACTGAAATTCAATAATATGCTGCCCGGAAAGTTTAAAATCAAGGCCATCCTCGACAAGAACCTAAACAGGCATTGGGATACAGGCAATTATCGCAAAAACCTGCAGCCTGAGAAGGTATTCTACCTTCCGAAGACTCTTGAAATCAGGGCGAACTGGGATATTGAGGAAACCTGGGAACTGTAGCGCGCAGTAATATCAATGGGTAACGCACTGATTAATGCAATCAACCACATTGGCAAGCACATGCATCTTCAGAGAATAATAGATCATCTTGCCATCTCTCTTTGACTCCAGAAGTCCCTTGTTTTTAAGAATATTAAGATGATGAGAAGCTGAGGCCTGTTCAATATTCAACCGTTCATAAATCTCAGTTACGCTAAGCTTTTCATTATCGGTTAACAAGTCAATGATCGCGATCCGCATCGGGTGGGCCATTGCACGCAGTTTACTGGCGGCCAGTTCAAGTTTCTGAATGTCAAGAGTTGCTTTGTTGTTCATTTTGTCAGCAATTAAATTCAAAACAAAGATATAAAAATATCATTAATAGCTACATATATAAATACAACCGATTAACTCTCAAAAACATCGGTGAAGCTGAATGTGTTCCCATCGAACAACCCCTTGTCGCTTAACTTCAGTGCAGGGATCACAAGCAGCGCCATGAATGAGAGTGTCATATAGGGTGCCGAAAGGCTACTGCCCAGCGCCTTTGCCCGATGGTCGAGCGCATCGTATATCCGGGCCACTTCATAGCCATCTTCCCCCGACATGATTCCTGCAAATGGCAATGACAGCATGTCCGTCTCTGCATTTTCCACCAGTGCAACCCCTCCCGTCGACCTGATAATCATGTTAATTGCCGCAGTTATCGAAGAATCATCAGCTCCGACAGCTACAATATTGTGGCTGTCGTGGGCAACACACGACGCCAGTGCACCGCGCTTCAGGCCGAAACCGGAGATGAAACCAACGGCAGCCGGTGCCTCATTGTACCTGTTCTTAACCACAATCTTTAATATGTCCCTTCCCGGATCGCTTATCGCGTTACCGCCCGCGACAAGCGGTTCCGAAACAATAACTTCGGTGATCAGCTGTCCGTCGAGCGCCTTCTGGATTTTAATAAACTGTCCGGCCGGAGCAATAAAAATCTCAGATTCGGAAATGGGTTGAATGTTGAAATTGTTGAACGGTTTTTCTTTCACAGACGGAATGAGGGTTTTTCCCTTTTCAGCTACAAGCATCCCATCAACAAAGGTTTTCAGAACATTAAATTCGTCCGGGTTGTCAATAACGATAAAGTCTGCAGCATCGCCAATCTGAAGAAGCCCTATATCCAGATTGTAGTGTTTCACCGGGTTATAGGTACAACAGCGCAAAACGTTCATCAGGTTAAGACCTTTGGCCAGGGCTCGCTTCACCTCGAGGTTGATATGACCGGCAACCAGATCATTGGGGTGCTTATCGTCGGAGCAAAGCATCACCATGTCGGGGTACTCGTCGATAAGGCTGCACAGCGTTTCAAAATTTTTGGCTGCACTTCCTTCCCGGATGAGTACTTTCATACCGAATATGATTTTATCAATCGCCTCCTCCCTGGTAAAACACTCATGGTCGGTAGTGATCCCCGCAGCAATATACTTTTTAGCATCCTCGCCCTTTACTCCCGGGGCATGTCCGTCGACAGGCTTTCCGGCCTTGCGAGCCAGGGCAAGTTTGGCCATAACCCCGGCATCGTTGAAGAGCACCCCGGGGAAATTCATCATCTCCGACAGATACTTGATCTCAGGCATCTGCAGGAGTTCTTCCACCTCAGCGGCACCCAACGAAGCCCCGGCCGTTTCAAACGGTGTGGCCGGAACACAGGAAGGCGCTCCGAAATTAAACTTGAAAGGAACCTTCCTGCCATTTTCAATCATGAACTTTACACCGGGGATGCCGAGCACATTGGCAATTTCATGCGGATCGGAAACCGTTCCCACCGTTCCATGAACAACAGCCAGCCGGGCGAATTCCGAAGGGATCAGCATCGAACTTTCAATATGAATGTGGGCATCAATTAACCCGGGCAGAATATACTGTTCGCTGTCACAGGCACCTTCAGAAATATCCGCGATCACTCCATTCTCAACCTGAACGGTTCCTTTAAATATTCTCTTCCCGACAACATCAACAACATTACCTGAAATTGAAAAACTCCTCTTTTCCATAACTACAAATTTTTCACTATTCATTATTCACTATTTCGCAACCTTCTTCCCCGCCAGTTGTCCGCAGGCAGCATCGATATCCTTTCCCCGGCTTTTTCGCAAATTCACAACAAGGTTGCGGCTTTCAAGGAACCCGATAAATGCTTTGACCTTAACCGGGTCGGGTTTGCTGTAAACCAATCCCTTTACGGGATTGTATTCAATAAGATTGATCTTTACCGGGAAATTTTTGCAGAAAACGGCCAGGTCGCGGGCGTCGGCAAGGTTGTCGTTCACATCTTTGAACAGGATATATTCGATCGTAAGGCGCTTACCGGTGAGCTTGACATAGAATTTCACGGCATCGATTATCTCCTTCAAGGGATGTTTTTCATTGAATGGAACGAGGAGGTTTCTTTTCTCGTCGGTGGCCGCATGGAGGGACAGGGCAAAATGCCATTTCGGATTGTCCTCTGCCATCTTCCTGATCATCTTTGGGATACCGGCACTCGAAACTGTGATCCGTTGCGGCGACATGCCCAAACCCTCTTCAGAGGTTATCTTTTCAATGGCCCTGGTCACATTATCATAATTCAGGAAGGGCTCGCCCATCCCCATAAAAACGATATTTGAAAGAGCTCTGGCCGAAAGTCCCGTATTGTCGGATTTCTGATTGCCTGTTGCCAGGTTTGCAATATCAACGACCTGGTCAAATATCTCTCCGCTGGTTAGATTTCGTGTGAATCCCTGTTTGCCCGTTGCGCAGAATGTGCATCCCAGAGCACAACCTACCTGTGATGAAATACAGGCTGTAAACCGCTCCTCCGAAGGAATCAGGACTCCCTCCACAATCAACCCGTCATGAAGAAGGTATCCCCGCTTTATTGTGCCGTCGCTGCTTTTCTGTTCAATATCGGGCCTTGCCGTAAAGAATGTAAACTCATTGGTTAGGAGTCGCCGGGTTTCTTTGGGAAGACTGGTCATCTCATCGAACGAGCGGCATCCCTTCTTCCAGAGCCATTCGTAAACCTGTACCGCCCTGAAAATCTTTTCACCGTGCCCGGTAAAAAACCTGCCGATCTCTTCTCTGGTCAGATCGCGTATGTCGGGGCGGCTGTTACCACTCATCCTTTTTGACTACCGTTGGTTTCATCTTCTCTTTGAGCGTGCTCTGAAGTCGTTGCATGGTAGTATCTATCTGGTAGATATACGAATCCCAGACGGGATTGTAGGCCGGATCGCTTTTATTGAGCCACTTCTCAACGGGAAGCCCCGAAGCGCTCCGTAACCGGAAATCAGTTATTGTATAACGGTACTTGTTCTCCTTGAACTCAAGCTTGATAAGGTATTGCAGCATCCCTCCCTCCATTCTCACCCCGCTTTTTTCATCCTTGTAATAGACCTTCAGACGGGCAACACCTTCCACCTTCCCGTTTACTTTATCCTGTACAGTGTAAACTGCCTGAGGATTCGGATAGTAAAAGCCAAACCACTCGATTGCCTTATCATACAAATAATTTGGGGTACCTTCCTGGTCGATAACGGCCCGGTATTGAATTTTTTTCGTATCGGGATCGACCGGAATTGCTGATGACTGGGCATGCGAAACTGCAGACAAGCCCAAGGCAAGGCATATGATCAATATTTTCGCTTTCATTTCTTACAATATTAACCTGGCAATGGAACAAAGATATAACAAAAAAGCCCCGGTGATGCGGGGCTTTTTTGCACAGGACAGTTAACTATTAATACATTCCATCCATTCCACCCATACCCGGGTTCATCGGGGGCATGGCAGGCTTTTCTTCCTTGTGGGTAGCAAGTACACACTCGGTGGTAAGCAGCATGCTGGCAATGGAGGCGGCGTTTTCAAGGGCAACGCGGGCTACCTTGGCAGGATCGATTACACCTGCTTTGTAGAGGCTTTCAAATACATCGGTACGGGCGTTGAAGCCAAAGTCATCTTTGCCGTCCTTCACCTTCTGGATGATAACCGAACCTTCGAGGCCGGCATTTTCCACGATCTGGCGGAGGGGTTCTTCCAGGGCGCGTTTCACGATTGCGATACCGGTGGTTTCGTCTTCGTTTTCGCCCTTCATCTTTTCAATGACTTTCTGTGCACGCAGGTAAGCTACACCGCCACCAGGGATAATACCCTCTTCGAT
>CAYHCQ010000008.1:23148-40858 GCA_964355115.1 uncultured Prolixibacteraceae bacterium
ACTTTCAGGGTGCCGCGGATCTTGTTGACCACAAGGGTAGCCAGTGCTTCGCCTTCAACGTCTTCAGAAACAATAACGAGCGGACGACCGGTCTGTACAGCTTTCTCAAGGACAGGAAGCAGGTCTTTCATAACGCTGATCTTCTTGTCGTAGATAAGGATAAACGGATTGTCGAAAACAACTTCCATTTTATCTGTATCGGTAACAAAATAGGGGCTGATATAGCCACGGTCAAACTGCATGCCTTCAACTACCTTAACGGTGGTTTCGATGCCTTTAGCCTCTTCGATCGTGATAACACCCTCTTTCTTTACCTTGCCCATAGCTTCAGCAATCATCTTACCGATGAAACTGTCGTTATTGGCCGAAATTGTTGCAACCTGCTCGATCTTCTCCATGCTGTCGCCAACATGTTTCGACTGTGCTTTCAGTGACTTTACAACTTCTATGACAGCCTTGTCAATACCGCGCTTCAGGTCCATAGGATTGGCACCTGCAGTAACGTTCTTCAGTCCGGTTGTGAAAATTGACTGGGCCAGAACAGTTGCGGTGGTGGTACCATCACCTGCGATATCGCTGGTTTTGGAAGCAACTTCCTTGACCATCTGGGCACCCATGTTTGCAACAGGATCCTTCAGTTCAATCTCTTTTGCAACAGTAACACCATCCTTGGTGATTACAGGCGATCCGTATGATTTGTCGATAATAACATTGCGGCCTTTGGGACCGAGGGTCACTTTCACTGCATTGGAAAGAGCGTCAACGCCTTCCTTCAGTGCTTCTCTTGCTTTTATGCTAAAGAAAATATCTTTTGCCATTTTACTTCTGATTTTTGGGTTAATGAATTCGGTTAAATCTTAATGTCAACATGTCGTTACACAACTGCAACGATATCTGATTCACGCATAATAAGGTAATTGGTGCCGTCGATGGTGATTTCGGTACCGGCATATTTGCCATACAGTACGCTATCGCCATTCTTCACGGTCATAGGCTCGTCCTTTTTGCCAGGACCCACAGCCACAACCGTTCCTTTTTGTGGTTTTTCCTTCGCAGTGTCAGGAATAATAATCCCTCCTGCGGTTTTTTCTTCAGCCGCAGCCGGCTCCACTAATACCCGGTCTGCCAGGGGCTTAATCTTCAATTTTGCCATTTCTTTATATTTTAAAGTTAAACATTAGGATTTTCACCTTGAGGTAGGTTGCTGCCTGATAGTCATAATCCGTGCCAAATGACGGGAAGGCAACTGTAGTGGACATTTTTTCAGTGATTGGACCGTGGTTAAAAGAAAATGTCAGACTGCTCTGACAATCTGACACCCTTCGTCCTATGCCGGTGGCCTCAATTATGGGCCACAGCTTTGGCGTTTTTATTTCTTCTGAGCGGGGGGCGCCTGGAAATCGTTGATAGGCGTGGTTTTCGACTCGTCAATCTGCTTCTGGATCTCGCTCTGCTGAACATCGGCACTTCCCTGTGATTTAGGAATCACAAAAATAGAAAAGAGGCTGAGCACAAGCATGACAATCGCAAGGGTCCAGGTTGTCTTCTCAAGAAAATCGGCGGTTTTGCGAACACCCATAAACTGGTTTGAAGAGGCAAAGTTGGATGCAAGGCCACCCCCTTTTGAATTCTGAACCAACACGACAAGTACCATCAACACACAGACAATCAGGATAAGAACCGAAATTAGAATATAAAGTCCCATTTTGAATTACTATTAGCAGTTTAAATTACAGGTTTACTCCTCAGCCCATCAATCCGTTAGCGCACTAATCCCTGAGCTGTTGAATTTGGGCCGCAAAGTAACGACTTTTTTCTTGATTAAGCAAGGATAATTTCTCATAAATATGGATGGCCTTCTGGATATTCCCCTGTTTTGCATAGAGAAGAGCCAGGGTTTCACTCACAATTTCCTCTTCGTCGAGGTTGCTCCTGTGGGCAGTGTCGCCAGGGTTGAAGAAGGCTGTTTTGGGTCGGGATATCTTGGGCTCCTCCCGGATGAACTTCTCAATGATGGCCTCCTTTGAGGGAGAGGGGGTGAGGGTGAGAGGGTGTGAGGGTGTGAGGGTGTGAGGGTGTGAGGGTGTGAGGGCGAGAGGGTCTGAGGGCAATTGCAATGGGGCGTTGGCTTTTTCAGAATTGATTTCTGCAAGCCTTCGACGTACAACAGCCAGCAACTCTTCACGCGTCATCCTGCCTGGCGATACCGGGGGTTCATCGTAGTCCGGAATCTGCGTAATTTGAGGAACCTGCACAGCTGCCACTACCTCTGCAACAGGGACATCCTCAATTACCTGGACAGGAACTTCAGCAACAGGCACATTATCTTTAACTTCGACAGGGACTTCAGTGCTTTTTCCTGAATCGATCAGCTCTTTCAGTTTGCGGCGGTCGCCGGCATAGGCTGCAGCTTTCTTCAACTGGGTATGGTACTGAAGCTGCTCTTCCCGGTAGAGATTGTAGGTGAATAGGATCTGGCCTGTCTGGCAATAGGGATAACGCTTTACCAGGTCGTCGAGCATTTTCAGAGTCCCTGCATTGACTGAGGCAGGATTTTTTACGAATTCCGAAAACTGCTGGCGGTTCATATTTCTGGTTTATATTCTGAATGTCACCAATTTACCACCGCCTTATTGAAAATATCCTGAACAAGCTGATCGGTTATTCCTTTTATCAGGACGTCCTGAACTGTCGACAACTGCTGTGAACTGCTATAATCGAGGTACCTGGAAAAAGGCGATTCCCAGTTTTGCTTTTCATCCGTTTTATTTGAAAACTTAACATTGACCGTGATTGTAAGCCGGTTCATGGCCGCAGTTTCATTTCCCTGAATAGCCACCGGTTGTACTATATACCCTGTTATGGTTGCGTCTACGGCGAGGTCGCCGGTTCGGTCGACCAGGGTAAGGCTGGTCTGGGAGGTGAAATAGTCGCGCAATGCATCGGTAAGAGTTCTCGAAAGCGTGGGTACAACCAGGGGTGCATTGTTGGGAATGTTGGGAATGGCAACAGTCTTTACATTCGGCGAGATGGAAGCTCCGGTAAAAGAGTAGCTCATCTTGCATCCGGTTTGTGTAAAGAGAAGCAATGCCAAAAGGAATCCGGGCAACATGAGCCGATTGAATGCGGATATCGTTCTGATAATATCTTTCAAGGTGTTAATTATCTGATACAAAGGTATGGAAATATCATTCGATGTTGTATTCCTTAATCTTCCGGTATAAAGTCCGTTCGGAAATGCCGAGTTCGCTTGCTGCATCCTTGCGTTTTCCATCGTGTTTCGTCAGGGCCCTGCGAATAAAATCTATCTCTTGCTTTTCAAGCGACAAGGACTCCTCAAACTCTTCCGGTTCCTGAATGGGTTCGTTCACATGAATACTGTTGTCGGCCGGCTTAACGATTATGGGTGTCGACGGATCCTTTATCTCTTCAATATCTCTGTACAACCGCTTTATGAGGTGGGTATTTTCACCCAGGTTATCGCTGAGGTCGTGTTCATTTTCCATCAGGTTCATGACCAACTGCTTCAGGTCATTCATATCCTTTTTCATGTCGAACAGCACTTTGTAGAGAAGGTCACGCTCATTGAATTTCGATGAATCTTCGCCTTTGTACAGTACCGGGAGTTCATTGATCTGCCCCTGGGGAAGGTATTTCAGAAGGATATCGCCAGTGATAATCCGGCTCTTCTCGATGATCGAGATCTGCTCCGTCAGGTTCTTCAACTGGCGGATATTTCCGGGCCACCTGTAATTAACAAGAATGCGCTGTGCATCCTCATCGAGCTGAATTGAAGGCATCCTGTACTTTTCTGCAGCGTCGGAGGCGAATTTCCGGAACAAAAGGTAAATATCATCCTTTCTTTCACGCAGTGGCGGCATAAATATCGGGACTGTACTTAACCTGTAGTAAAGGTCCTGCCTGAATTTTCCGTTGGCTATGGCATCAGGGATAACGACATTGCTGGCAGCCACAACGCGTACATTTGTTTTCAGGACCTTGGATGAGCCTACCCGGATAAACTCCCCCGATTCAAGAACACGGAGAAGTCTCACCTGGGTACTGAGCGGGAGTTCTGCAATCTCATCCAGAAAGATGGTTCCCGTGTCGACCACTTCAAAATAACCCTTCCGGGCTTCATGGGCCCCGGTAAACGACCCTTTTTCATGACCAAAAAGTTCGGAATCGATCGTACCCTCAGGAATGGCACCGCAGTTTACAGCAATATATGGCCCGTGTTTCCGGGGACTCAGCTGGTGGATGATCTTTGGAAAAAACTCCTTGCCGGTACCACTTTCACCGGTAATAAGAACGGTAATATCCGTTGCTGCAACCTGACGTGCGATATCGATGGCCCTGTCGAGGAGGATCGAATTCCCTATAATTCCAAATCTTTGTTTTATTGCCAGAATATCCATCTTGTCTTTCCTTAAATTACCTTATCTGCGCGTTAAGTTTCTCGGAAAATGCCCGCACCAAACGCTCCATCACTTTCTCTATATCTTTGTCGGTGAGCGTCCTGTTTTCATCCTGAAGAAGGAAGCTAACGGCGTAGGATTTCTTATCCGGTGCGATCTTGCTGCCTTCATAAACATCGAACAGCCCTACCTTTTTAAGAATCTTTCGCTCCGCCTGGAATGCTACCTCCTCAATCTGGCAGAAGGAAACCTCTGTTCCCATTAATAGTGCAAGATCGCGGCGAACTTCAGGAAACTTTGGCAGTTCCTTGTATTTTGCCTCTCTCTTCGGAACCAGCGTGAAGAGGGTTGTCCAGTCGGCCTCAGCATAGTAAACTTCATGGCGGAGATCAAACTGCTTCTGCATCGTTCGCGAGAGCAGCCCGGAGATGATAATATTCTTTCCATCCAGCGAGTAACAAAGCCCTTCGGCAATCACTTCTGAAACAAATGGCCTGATATGCAGGTTTGCAACCCCCAGGCGGGTCAAAATACCCTCAATAAATCCTTTCATTTCGAAGTAACCGGTTTCTGCCGCCCCTGAATTCCAGTTTTCACTAACCGAACGGCCCGTCATAAACAAAGAAAGGTGTTTTTCTTCGTGGTAGCCCTTTACAGGATCTTTTGCTTCATCAGTAGCGACCCGCGAGTAAACCGTACCAAATTCAAAAAGTTTAAGGTCGGTTTGCCGGCGGTTATGATTGTAAACAATACTCTCCAGTCCGCCATGAAGCAGCGACTGTCTCATCACATCCAAATCGCGGCTTATGGGGTTTAGTATTTTCACACACCGGTCGCTGTGCATCTCCTGATGTCCTTCGTAATAAACCGAGCGGGTGAGTGAATTGTTCATGATCTCGTGAAAGCCATTGGCTGCCAGATAGTCGGAAACCACATTCTGAACCTTGCCGGGATCGGGCTTCGAAGTATATGAGAGCGAAGCCCTTACCTCCGCACTGATCTCAATATTATTATATCCGTAAACCCTGAGTACCTCCTCAATAACATCGGCTTCGCGGAAAACATCCACCTTATACCCGGGAACCAATACCGAGAACCCTGAAGCGGCATCTGTTCTTGATCTTTCGTCGGTCGCCGGAAGAACCGCAAATCCCAGATCTGTCAGGATGTTCTGAACTACTTCCCGGTCGATCGTCTTGCCTGTTAACCGGTCGAGGTTTTTATAGGTAAGATCGACGATGCGACGTGAAACCGGATTTGGGTAGACGTCAACAATGGCTGAAGAGATCTCTCCTCCCGCGATCTCTTTGATCATCAGGGAGGCTCTTTTAAGCGCATATGCAGTAATCTCGGGATTGACACCCCGCTCGAAACGGAAGGAGGCATCCGTTTGCAGTCCGTGACGGCGCGACGACCTCCTGATATGCCGGGGATCGAACAGGGCGCTTTCAAGGAACACACAGTCAGTGTCGTCAGTAACACCCGACCGGGCGCCGCCAAACACACCCCCGATGCACATCGGTTCACTGGCATTGCATATCATCAGGTCGTCGGAATCGAGCTCACGTTCAACCTCATCGAGGGTGAGGAATTTAGTGCCTTTCGGGTACTTCTTTACAATAACCTTGTTACCGCTGATCTTACCGGCATCAAAAGCATGAAGCGGCTGACCCAGCTCCATAAGTACGAAGTTGGTAATATCCACGATGTTATTGATGGGACGGAGGCCGATGGCCATGAGTCTGTTCTTCAGCCATTCCGGTGATCCGGCAGCCTTTATGCCGGAAATGGTGATGCCGCAGTAACGCAGGCATGCCTCCGGATCGTCGATAACCACTTCAACGGGATGGTTATTATTATCGACTGAGAACGATGAAAGATCCGGGATTTCAAGACTTTTTCGCATCCCGGCAACAGTTCCCCCACCTGCAAAATTGTTAATTACAGCTACCAGGTCGCGCGCCACGCCGATGTGCGAAGCGGCATCAGCCCTGTTGGGCGTGAGGCCAATGGTAAAAACCACATCTTCCTCTATGTTGAAATATTCACTGGCCGGGGTCCCCACAACTGCATCAGCAGGAAGTACCAGGATTCCAGCATGAGAGGTTCCTAGTCCCAGTTCATCCTCGGCACAGATCATCCCTTCAGAAACTTCTCCACGGATTTTTGTTTTTTGCAGCGTGATCTCTTTATCGGCGAAACAGAGGGTTGTTCCGATTGTAGCCAGAGCAACCTTCTGCCCGGCGGCGACATTAGAGGCGCCGCAAACCACCTGGAGTGGCTCGCCGGTGCCCGCAGATACGGTTGTTATGCTGAGATGATCGGAACCAGGATGTTTTATGCAGGTGAGCACCTCCGCTATAACTACCCCCTTCAGTCCGCCTTTTACCGACTGAAACGGCTCCATGCTTTCAACTTCAAGCCCGCATCCTGTGAGGAGTTCCGCCACCTTGTCAGGTGCGATATCAAGGTCGAGATATTGCTTCAGCCAGTTATATGAAATCTTCATTTGTCAGACTTATTTAGGGAGACAAAGGTACAAATAATAATCCTGACAGCTAGGAGATCAGCCCCCAATTTTGTTGCTGCTGATCCATATGGAGGAGATGATGTGCCAGAATGTCATTCCCGGATTTAACCAGACCAGGGTCATCGCGGATGATATCGGAAGCCACGTTACGGGCATATTTCAGGATCTTCTCATCTTTTACAATGTCGGCAATGCGCAGGTTCAGGATGCCACTCTGCTGAGTTCCCTGCAGATCGCCCGGACCGCGAAGCTGAAGGTCGGTTTCTGCTATTTCGAAGCCGTCGGTAGTTCGCACCATGGTGGAAATGCGCTTTCGGGCCTCGGCTGAGAGCTCGTAACTGCTCATCAGGATGCAGTAGGATTGGTCACCTCCGCGCCCAACCCTGCCACGCAGCTGATGCAGTTGGGAAAGTCCGAAACGCTCGGCGTTTTCGATCACCATTACTGAAGCATTAGGGATATCAACACCCACCTCGATCACAGTAGTGGCAACCAAAATTTGAGTCTCCCTGTTCAGAAACCGTTGCATCTCCCTGTCCTTTTCAGCCTGTTTCATCTTCCCATGAAGCATGCTCAGGGTGTAGCGGGGAGGAGGAAACTCCTTTTCAAGGGAGTGGAACCCGTCGATAAGATTCTTCAGATCCAGGGTCTCCGATTCCTGGATGAGCGGGAAGACAATATAGACCTGGCCTCCCTCTTTGATTTTCTTTCTGACAAAGCCATACACCTTAAGCCGTTCGGGTTCATACACATGCTTTGTTACAATGGGTTTCCGGCCCGGAGGCATCTCGTCGATAACCGAGATGTCCAGATCGCCGTAAAGTGTCATTGCAAGGGTACGAGGTATGGGTGTTGCAGTCATGACAAGAATGTGCGGTGTAACCTCGTTCTTCTCCCATAGGGCAGCGCGCTGTGCGACGCCAAACCTGTGCTGTTCGTCAATCACAACAAACCCGAGGTTATTAAATTGCACATTGTCTTCGATCAGGGCATGCGTACCTACCAGGATATGGAGCGAACCCTTCAGCATCTCCTCCTGCAGTTCCTGGCGTTGTGCTTTCTTTGTTGAACCGGTAAGCAGTCCCACTCTAACATCAAGCTTTGTAAGCATTTGCGAGAGCGTTTTGTAATGCTGGTTCGCAAGGATTTCAGTGGGAGCCATCAGGCACGACTGGTAACCGTTGTCGAGGGCAATGAGCATGGTCATCAGGGCAACCAGCGTCTTCCCGCTGCCCACATCCCCCTGCAGCAGCCGGTTCATCTGGTTCCCGGAGCCAATGTCGGCCCGGATCTCCCTGATTACGCGTTTCTGGGCACCTGTTAGTTCAAATGTAAGATGTTCGTGATAAAACCTGTTCACATACTCTCCCACCCTCGAAAACCGATGTCCCGAATGCCTGGATATCCTGCCGTAACGCTGTTTTAACAACCGTAGCTGGATAAAGAAAAGCTCCTCGAACTTCAGCCGCGACTGGGCTTTCTGGAGAAGAGCCGGACTCTGTGGATAATGAATGTTCAGAAAAGCCTCCTGGCGGTTGAGCAACCTCAGACCGTCAAGCACTTCGGGTGTAAGGTTCTCCGGCACTCTGAATTTTTCATGCAGCAACAGGTTCCTTATCAGCTTTCCGATCCCTCTGAAGTCCAATCCCTTGGATTTCAGCTTCTCGGTCGAACTGTAGATTGGCCTGATTGTCTCATTCAGCGGTAATGGCTGAACGGAAGGAATCTCAAGTTCGGGATGAGGGATATTCCACTTTCCGTTGAAAAGTGATGGTTTACCGAAAATCACATACTCCTGCAGCGGGGAGAGCATATCGCCCACCCACTTCAGCCCCTGGAACCACACAAGGTCGATTTCGCCACTGTCGTCGCGAACTGTTGCCACGATCCGTTGGCTTCTTGCTGCGCCGATGGTCTGAATCCTTACAATTTTCGCCCTGATCTGGATGTATGATGAGTCGTCCCTGATTTCGCTGATGGCATAGAATTTACTGCGGTCGACATAGCGAAACGGGAAGAAGGTAAGAAGCTCCCCAAAAGTGAAGATATTCAACTCTTTTTTAAGCATCGCGGCCCTGGCTGGGCCGACGCCTTTAAGGAATTCTATGGGGGTACTGAGAAACGTCGTCCGGAATTATAACTTCTCTAGTATTCCCAGAGAGTCGATTCGAACTCAAAAAGCCGATTCTTTGCCCTTTCGGCCTCAAGAAGTGCATCAACGCCGGTTGCATAGTCTCCGATGGTACGGTCGTAAACATTCTCCTCCTTGTAAACATAGCTTGCAAAGATTCTCTTCATGAATACATCGTCGTAAGTGAGCCGGCCTGCTGCACCATTCTGAAGGTTGAACATCTCGTTTTTTGAAAAGAGGTTACGGCACTCGGGGAAATATACCCAGAACAACGGTTTCGGCCCGCGGTATTCTCCTTTTTCATCAAGGTCGTCCATCACAGGGCAAACACCAAGGATGCGCACCTCCATAACCGAACGCTGACGGTCAAAATACCAGTCTTCCTTCAGTCTGACCTTCTTTACGTCTGCAGGATCAAAAGTCTTCTTGATGATGGTATCGAATTCGATATCGGGGTTATCCGGACGTTTCAGGGTAACTTTCTGAGGGCTCTCCAGCTGATCCATCAGCTCCTTGTAAGTAATTGGAACGAGAAACTGGTCCGATAGCGGAGAATAGGCAGTAATGGTGCCCTCCTTGAGACCATCCATAAGGATAGTGACGAAACTGCGCCATCCGTTTTGCGGACGTTCCGGAAAATAGAACGGCTGGTTCATCTTTTCCCGCAGGTCGAGAAGGCGCCAGATGCGGCGGGTCCAAACGATGTCGGCTTCCCTGAGATACGTGTCTCCGATCGGCTGCATCTGCTGAATCGCTGTCTTGTCATAAACACCATCCCGCGGAGGACCTTCCAGAACCTGTGCATGGGATGATAGTTTTAAACCCACCACGAGGACGAGTACTAAAACCAGGAACAGTGCTTTTTTCATGTAACCTCCAAATGAATTGGTTAATTAACTTTCAAGTTTACCGAGGCAATATTACGATCGCCATCGGGGCCTCTTACAGAGATGTCCTCAAACCAGATACGCTTGTTCTTTTTTGCAGTGGTGATCATCTTTACGATATCCGGAGTAAGGCGGTTGCCCTGCACTTTTGTTTCAAAAATATCTCCTGACGACTCCGTAACGAAGGTGAAGGAAATAACGGTGTATCTCAGGTCAAAGTCGAATCCGACCGGCATCTCAGGTACAAGGTAAGGGCTGGCAAGAAGAAGACTCTTCGAAATATAGCCTTCGTTTTTACCACCGATTTTTGCCACCGGGTCGGGTACACGTTTAAGCCGGAATGTATATGCACCCATGTTCTTGGTCTTTCCTGAGAACACGGCACTTACAGTTACAACAGCCTCCTTGGTTGCTTTTGGCAGATCGGAAACGATCCAGTCTTTACCTTCCTGACGGATACGGCCCACAGAAACACTGGGCATAATGCGCTCAGGACCACCGGGAACAGATATGGATATTGGGTTATCGACGCCCACATAAAAGACATTCATTTTGGTGGGGGAGATCGTTAAAGCCGGCTTGGCAACAATAAATTCACTCTTGAAGTGGAATGTCATGGTGTCGCCCAGCGGACTTACCACCTTGATCATGCCTGCGTATTTTTTCAACCCTTCTCCTGTGCCTGATAGTTTAAGCGTCACAATCCCATCACTGCCTTCGATCTTAGTTGCATTTTTAAAGTTCCCGGGCGAAAGGCTGTCAGAGCCCATTACATAACGTACATCTGGAATCTGCTTCGTATCGTAGGCTGCCACGATGATCTCCGCCTGATACTCTTCTCCGAGAAAGACATAATTGCTCTTGGCAATAACCTTGGCAGCGATCTTGTCGAACTTGAAGTTGGTTGCATCGATGGCACTATAGAGGTTATTCACGACATCGAATTCGGCATTGTAAACCTCTGCCTTAATCTTATTTAATATGGTGACAGTTGCAGCCAGGATTGTTCGGTAGAAATTATGCATCTCCCAGTTCTGCTTCTGACCGTCGGCATCAAAAAACGGACCTTCGGTGTTGAGTCCAATCTTAATGGTAGCCTTGTACTTGGGATCAACAAGGTCGAGCATCTGCTTTTTGTAGGACTCGATCCTCTCCCTCAGTTTGCGGGCCTCCCCGGCCGAACCGTCGGGAGAACTGCCGATAAAGAACCGGGTAGGAGCATCATAGTTGTCCTTGCGCTTGGCGTTGCGGAGTTCCAGTTTTTTTGCATCGGCGAGGGATGGGAGCTTATCGGTTTCCATGATGACAGTATATTTCAGACTGTCGACATAATTTTCGAGCTCCTTGGAAAGTTGATGCGCCTTTTGAGCCTTTTCCCAATAAAGACCAACCTTGTTGGGGTTTAACTGGTACTGAATCTTAAACTTTGCATATGTGTTATCCAGCTTTTTTGAGAAGTTTTCATTGGTAACCTCCATGCTTTCGTTGACTACCACAAATGCATCGAGGATTTGTTTCGAGACGTTCAATGCGAGCAGTGCAGTAAGGACAAGATACATCATCCCTATCATTTTCTGCCTCGGTGTCTCCTTATATCCAGCCATCTAGTTTTGTATTTTTACAGGTGAAAAATCCGGATTTCGTTTGTTGCTCATTGTCAGTTACCTATTGCCAACATTCATGGCAGAGAGCATGTTTCCGTAAACCTTATTGAGGGCAGCGATATTTTTTGTAATGTTTTCCACCTCTTCCTTGAATTTTGCAGTATTTGCCATTGAATCGCTGATATCGGCAGAAAATTTCCCGAGTACGGAGTTGAATTTATTGGTCACCTCCATTTGTTCGTTCGAACCCTGCAGATGCAGTTCATAAAGGGCATTGAGTGCCGACAGGTTATTGGAGATGCGCTGCATCTCCTTGTTGAACTGTGCTCCACCGGTATTTGATGCAGCAAGTGTCTCAGCAGTTTTAGTAAGCAGGTCTGCCGATTCGCTGTATTTTTCGATGAATTTGTTGGCCGACAATGCTGCATTTGAAATGCTGGAAGAGAAGGCTTTGCTGGCATCCACATCTTCCTTAAGAGATGCCGACACTTCGGTGAACATGTGCGACAGGGTGGCTGCACTTTTTGCAGTAGCCTGAATGTGTGTCAGCTGCTCTTCCGAAGCACTGATGCTCTGGTCGAGTGTGCGGGCTGTCTTAATATAGGAATCGTTCAGCACAGAAGCAGATTCCGTGGCGCTCTTCATGGTTGACACATATTTGTCATTGGCAAGGGAGGCGTCGGCTACATTGGAAAGCTTTGATGTAGTTTCGCTGAGGTTCCTTAAACCACCGCTCAGGCTCTCAAGGAGTTCGGGACCGATCTTTGCTTTTTCAAGCATTTTATCCAGTTCCTGGGTAACGGTATCCTTGGATGAAAAGGCCTTGTTGGCATCAATCTCATCATCGTGATAAATACCTGCCAGCTGCGGATAAACGAGGCTCCAGTCGGGCTCTACGTGAGGTGGTTCGAAAGCGGAGAAGAAGAATATAAGTGATTCTGTACCCAAACCAATAATGAGCATTGTGTCGGCACCGGTATAATGGTTGATTTTAAACAGCGCACCAATGATAACGACTGCAGCACCCCAGCCATAAAGTTTGGCCATGAAGTTCTTGTACCTTTTGGTCTTGACGAAATCGAGTAAAGCCATGATGTCTTGAAATTAAGGATGATTAAGTAGATTGCCTGAGGTTATGAGTTGAAACTTATATAATTAATTGTAAACGTGCGAAGCGCGGGAAGGATTGTCGTCACGCTGACGGCCAAGGTAATCCTGAACACAACGGAAACCGACATAGCACTTGGATGTATCCTGATATTCATACGCACGTGTTGAAACGCGCATGAAATAGGCAATGTCTTTCCATGAACCGCCACGGGTGACCTTACGTTTCAGTGCAGGCGGGTCAGAATCCTTGGCATTGTACTTATAATCCGGATTCATATCCCATGAAAAATTATAGGAAGAGGGATGGAAGGCGGAACTGGTCCATTCGGCGACATTGCCGGCCATATCGTACAGGCCGTAATCGTTTGCCGGGTAATGAGCTACAATAACTGTTTTCGCTCCGCCATCGTCAATATAATCGCCCCGCATGGGTTTGAAGTTGGCAAGGAAACATCCTTTATCGTTACGGGTGTATGGTCCGCCCCAGGGGTAAGGGTTACCGTCGTAACCGCCACGGGCTGCCCACTCCCACTCAGCTTCTGTAGGAAGGCGGAAGTCGCTGATGTTGGACTCGCCCTTTTTCCCAAAAAGAAAACTGTTCTTTAACTGGGTACGCCAGATACAGAAAGCGTTGGCCTGCTTCCAGTTCACCCCAACAACAGGGTAATTGTCATAAGCCGGATGCCAAAAATATTTTTCGGTGCTGGGGTCATTGAAAGAGTATGTGTAATCATGGATCCAGCAAAGGGTATCGGGATAAACATTGATGACCTCTTTACGAACATAAACCGAACGGTCTTTCAACCCTTGCGGACGGTTTGAGAGGCCTGCTTCCTTGGCATCAGCCTGGGATGCGAAATCCTTGCGGGCTGCAGCTTTCAGGTCAACAAAATAGTATTCAAAATATAGTTTGCGGGTGTCTACCTCTTTCCTTCTGAAGTAGCGCTCGTTTTCGGGAAGATACATTTGAGCCAAAGCATCCCTCATATCCTGTTGTTCGGAGCCCCACTCGATCTTTGTTTCCCAGTTAAGAAAAGGAGGATCGAAAGTTTCACCGGTTTTCTTGTTCTCGGATATAAAATAGAGTTCCGGCTTCAGTTCACCAAGGATACGACGGGCAATAGAATCGCGTACCCAGTAGACAAACTGACGATACTCATTGTTTGTGATTTCTGTCTGATCCATATAAAACGCAGTTACCGTAACCGTTTTGGGGTTATTTAACTGTCCGTAAGGAACATCCTCATCACTCACGCCCATGGTGAATGATCCCATGGGAACGTAAACCATGCCAAAGGGGTCTGGTGAGTAGTATCGCTTTCGGTTTTTTACTCCCGTAAGCTCACCACTTCCTGAGTTTCCGCAACTTCCAAGGAAGAGAAGCAGAGCGGAATAAATGAGCAGTTTTTTCATTTTTTGGCTGATTAGTTGATGAAAAATAACGCTACGTATTGAGGTTTATTATTTTAATTGAATATTTTTGAATTCAAAACGGCAAATTTACACTTTTTTATATTACAAGAAACGTGTATTCCTGTAACTTTTCCTGAATTTATCCCTGTCTATTTTAAAACAGTAACTCACCATAACTTCGAGCCCTCCATTGTTATACTTTGATATGGCAGAAGTTCCGATGTCGTAGGAGACCCCGATTTTCAGGCCTTTAATGCTTACACCCGCGAGCACAGAGATCGCATCCTGAAGCCGGTATCCCAGCCCTCCGTAAAATTTCTTATTGTAAACCACGAGAGCGCTTGCACTGAACTGAAAGGTGGCACCGTCGTACATAAACATGGCCGACGGGTCGATTTCAAAGAGCGGACTGCCTGGAATTACCCACTGGTAGCCACCCGTAACATAATAGGTGCGACGTGTCTGGTAATAGATCTGTTTGCCGCTCATCTGAAGAAGGTTGTTGGCTGAAAGGCCGACATAATATTTATCGGGAACCTGGTAGAAAAGGCCTGCATCGAGATCGAAGATCATGTCGCTGGTTTTCCCGGAAGCCGGTCCGATCAAAGGATCGGGAGTAGCGGGATCAAACTTGGAAAAGTCATAACTACCGTTCTGAAAACCAACATTCAAACCTGCCGAGAAGGTCCCGGCACCCATGTCGGTTCTGTATGCATATCCGATTTTCACCGCGATGTTCTTGAAAAACCCCAGTTTGTCCTGCTTAACCGAACCACCTACAGCACCGTGCAGTATCCTAATCGGAGCATCTACCGTAAGCAGGTAGGTTTGTGGTGCAACTTTGTTCTCACCATCCGAAAATCCCATCCACTGCGACCGAACCAGCCCGGTTGCACAAATGCCTCCGCTTCCACCGGCATAGGCAGGATTGATCTCCATATTGGTAAACATATAATGGGTGAAAAGATACTTCGACTGAGCATTAAGATGGTTCCCGCAAAGGAGAATCAACATAACCGGAAGAAAACTGAATTTCATCCGGCCCGGGACTAAGTATTTGGTTATAAAGTATCTCAACAAATGTTCTGTATGGTCACTAATTCGTAGTAAAAGTACATTTATTTTTCATTCCGCAATGAATCCCTTCCCTATTTAAACTCAGTCAAAGCTAAGATGTGTCCACCTTCCGGTAACAGCCTGACTGTTATACATCATCTCCCGGTAAAATGTTACAGCTATTAACGACAGTTTGGCCGGCTGCATTGTGCTGCAAAGAAATATCTTTGCAGTCTGGACAAATAACACCTCTAAACCGAACCCTATGGCATTCTTCATGATCAAGGAAAAACCCTTCACCCGGAAGTGGTTTATATCCTACAGTTTAATCATTATCGGATCCTTTATCCTCGCCTCCGCTTTTGTTCTTTTCATCACCCCTTACAAAATCGTACCCGGCGGAGTGTATGGGATATCAATCGTGATGCACTACATGTTCAACACGCCTGTAGGACTCATTGCCCTTTGTTTCGACATCCCGCTAACCATTCTTGGAATGAAATTCCTGGGGCCCAGGTTCGGGTTTAAAACCGTACTCGGATTCTCCCTGACGGCAATTTTTACAGATACTCTTACCTATTTCTGGGGTTTTATACCACTTGTGGAGGGCGATGCGCTGCTCTCCTCCATATTTGGCGGGGTGCTTGCAGGATTGGGACTCGGATTGATATTCAAGGCCAGAGCCACCTCCGGAGGAAGTGATATCATCGCTATGATCATTGCCAAATACACAAAGATGCCTCTCGGGATGCTAATGATTTACGTCGACTCTGTGATCGTCCTTGTTGGTCTGCTGGTGTTTCAGGATTGGAAAATTCCGCTTTACTCCTGGATCGTGATCTTCATTACCGGAAAGGTTATCGATGTGGTGCTTGAGGGGGTCAGCTACGACAAGAGTCTCTTCATCATCTCCGACAAGCACGAGGAGATAAGGGAGAAGATCCTCAACAACCTCGACCGGGGAGGCACTTACATTGACGGAAAAGGGATGTACAATATGGCCGAACGCCGGATTATCTTCACCGTAGTAAGCCGCCGCGAGCTGGCTATCCTTGAGGAGTACATTCATGAAATCGACCCGAAGGCTTTTCTAACAGTTACGGATGCAACAGAAATCCTGGGCGAAGGGTTCAAATCGTTGAAGGAAAAAGTGAACGAGTGACCAAGTGACCGAGTGACCAAGTGACCGAGTGAACAAGTGACTGAGTGAACAAGTGACCTCGCTACCTGAATAGCTTAAGGATGTCCTGTCCATTGGCAAAGATCAGCAGTCCGAAAAGCAGCACCATACCTCCGATTGTGGCGTATTCCATGAACTTGTCGCTGGGTTTGCGCCGGAAGATGATTTCGTAGAAAAGGAACATCACATGTCCGCCATCAAGAGCAGGAATGGGAAGAACGTTCAATATGGCAAGCATGATCGAAAGAAACGCGGTAAGCGACCAGAATGCCTGCCAGTCCCAGGTTGAGGGGAAAATGCTGCCGATGGTGATAAAGCCGCCCACCGATTCATAGGCCTTATCCTGGGAGAAGAGCAGCTTTATCGATTTGATATAGTTGCCGGCTCCGTCGAATGCCTTGATAAACCCTGCGGGGATGGCAGTTATGACATTGTACTTCTTTTCGCGGAAAGAAAAATAGCTGGCAGGCCCTTTTGAATAAACGCCGATGTATCCTGCTTCGGGAACATTTACCGGCAACCGCAGGGTGTCTTTCACACGTACTACCATCACCTCTGCCTTCTTGCTTTTGTATTGCTGGATGGCCGCACGGAACTGATCATAGTACGGGAGAAGCGAATCATTGATCCCAATGATACGGTCGCCTATCTGCATGCCCGCAGCCTGTGCAGCGGACCCAGCGGCGAATTTCCCCACTTCGAAAGGAAACCTGACGGCAATAAAATCGGGCGATTTGTGCTTGATTAGCCTGCCTATGAACCCTGCCGGGATCACCACCTCCTGCCTCTCGCCATTGCGGTCGATCTGGATGGTTTTTGCCTCTTCCAGGATGATCGTTTTGGGGATGGCTGCAAAATCCTCAACCGCTTTGTTATCGAGTGAAAGAATCCTGTCACCGTTACGAAGACCCATGCTGTAACCCAGGGAGTCGACAGTGATACCGTATTTGGCTTCACTTGTCGGAAGGTACTCCTCTCCCCAGAAAGAGAGCATACAAATGTAGATGGCAATAGCCAATAAAATGTTCACGGTAACCCCGCCAAGCATGATAATCAAGCGCTGCCATGTCGGTTTGGACCGGAACTCCCAGGGCTGAGCCGGTTGTTTCATCTGTTCGCGGTCCATCGATTCATCGATCATTCCGGAAATCTTGACATAACCCCCGAGCGGAATCCAGCCAACGCCGTATTCGGTATCCCCTTTTTTAAATTTGAAGAGGGAAAACCAGGGATCAAAAAAAAGATAAAATTTTTCCACCCGGGTCTTGAATATCCTTGCGGCGATGTAGTGACCAAATTCATGAAAGATTACAAGAATCGAGAGACTGAGAAGGAGTTGAAGAACTTTGATAGCAATTTCCATCGGGTAAGATTTATGTCC
>CAYHCQ010000009.1:0-38274 GCA_964355115.1 uncultured Prolixibacteraceae bacterium
CCTTAGAGGTACTCAGGGTGTCAAATTTGGGGGGATCGCGGTGAATGGCATATGTCTCTGTTCCCTTAACGGCGCCGAGTCCGTCGATGGGCTGACCGATAACGTTGAAAAGGCGTCCGCGGATGTCGTCGCCAACAGGCATCGAGATGGGAGCTCCCTGATTGATGACCTCCATACCACGACGCAGTCCGTCGGTTGAGTCCATGGCAACCGTGCGAACAGTATGTTCTCCAATGTCGTATTGCGTTTCAAGAACAATAACATCCCCCTTTTCATTCGTCACCTTGAGGGCATCGTAAATGTTGGGGAGTTTGGTGTCTTCATCAAATACCACGTCGATAACGGGGCCGATGATCTGCGAAATTTTGCCGTGCTTTTGTGCTTGCATGATAAGGCTTAATATTTAATGCAAAGATAAAATATCTGACGGATTAAAAGTTTCATGGTAAAATTTTTCCTGTAGTTTTGTCGTTTATAACATAAGAAAACCTAACAAAGAATCGATGAAGTTATTAAAATTGTGGATATTGCTTGTTCTGGTGTTCCCCTTCTCCTCATTTGCTCAGCGTAATGTCGATGCCATCATAGATACTGTGGAAACCCCAAGCGGACCCGCGATCCTGTATAAAAATTTCACCTGGGAATACCTTGCAGATGAGCCGGTGATGATGAACCCGGAAGAGGATTCCACCGGAATATTTACCGAACAATGGATCAACGACCAGATATTTGCCTACCGTATCCCTCCCGATTCAATCCGCGATACGGTACTTACTCTCACCTCCGCCGAACGGGCCTTCACCCTGCCAGTCTATGGCAAACTGTTCCGCGGTTTTATGTATACCCATAAAGGTCTCGATATCAAACTCAACAAGGGCGATTCGATCAGGGCTGCCTTCGACGGAGTTGTACGTTATGCCAAGTATAACCGGGGTGGATTTGGCAACCTTGTGATCATCCGCCACCGCAACGGACTGGAGACCTATTATGCCCACAACTCAAAGATCCTTGTGAAGGTCAACCAGGTGGTAAAATCGGGGGATTATATAACGCTTGGCGGAAGTACAGGCAGAAGCCGGGGCCCTCACCTCCATTTTGAGGTAAGGTACAAAGACGTTCCGCTCGATCCACTCCGTATGATCGACTTCGACAACAAGAAGCTTATCTCCAATACCTTCCCGGTCACGAAAAGGGTCTTTTATCCCAACGACTATGTTACGAACGCTGTTTATCATAAAATCAAAAGTGGAGATACTGTCGGAAGGCTGTCAAAGAAATACAGAACCAGTGTCAAGGAGATCTGTGCGATGAACAAAATCAAACCCACCACAACGCTTCGCATTGGCAGATCATTGCGCGTGAAATAAGAAGTTATCCGGTAATTTTTTCCTCTTTTGGGTTAGGGAACACCTTTTTCTGGAAGATTATCAGCATCATAACTCCCGTTGTGATCGCGGAATCTGCGATGTTGAAGACGGGCCGGAAAAAGGTAAACTCCTCCCCTCCCCAGATGGGGAACCAGGCGGGAAAATGACTTTCAATGATCGGGAAATAGAGCATATCCACCACTTTGCCATGCAGGAAAGTTCCATAGCCCCCCTCCGCGGGGAAAAGGGTTGCGACCTGCATGAAAGTACTCTCGTTGAAAATCATGCCGTATAAGGCGCTGTCGATAATATTTCCAAGCGCACCCGCCATGATCAGCGAAATGCAGACAACAAGCATCGTGCTTCCCGGTTTCCGCGATACCCGGTAGATCCAGAAGCCGATAATGATTACGGCGATGATGCGGAAAAGGCTGAGCAGCAGTTTTCCGTAATTCCCGCCCAGCTGCATGCCGAAAGCCATCCCCTCATTTTCGGTAAAGTGGAGGATAAACCACCTGCCCAGAAGCGGCTGACTCTCGCCCATGAACATATGAGTCTTCACCCAGAATTTGAGCATCTGGTCGAGGATCAGGACTATAAAAACAATTAGGGCAGCTTTTTTCAATCGCCTGTGAATATCGGTAGGGTTATTCCAGGTCGGGATCGACGGGCCGGGGCATAGTGACGGTCTTCTGCACGAGCTTGGCTTCCATGCTAAGCGTTGCATGGGGAACAATGCGCAGGCGGTCTTTGGGTATCAGCTTCCCGGTTACCCTGCAAATTCCGTAGGTCTTGTTTTCGATACGGATCAGGGCATGTTCCAGCGATTTGATGAACTTCTCCTGGCGTGCGGCAAACTTGCTGTTCTCCTCTTTCGAGAAGACCTGGTAGCCCTCTTCAAGCACCTTGAAGGTGGGAGAGGTGTCGTTGGTATCGTGGTCGTTCCCGGTGGTGTAAGATTCCGTAAGAATCTCAAGGTCGTTCTTTGCTTTTTCCAGTTTCTTTAAAATAATCTGTCTGAACTCGTCCAGCTCTTCATCTGTGTAGCGATTCTTTTCCATAACCGTAGTTCCAACTGCTTTTTTCATGCCTGTAAGATTTAAAAAATCATTCTTGATGTCCCTCATTTAACCCACCTTACAGATCAATATAGATGTTGAAATCGTATCGGTAAGTTCAACAGAGACCTTATCGGGTTCCTCAATCGCTGCAACCACATCAAACGACTGAGCCAAAGTTTCCGAGCAAATATAGGAAATATTACGATTCACAGCCTCGTCGATCTCAGCAACAGACTGAAATTTAACGGAAATTTTATCCGTTACATCGAAGCCTTTGTCTTTCCTTAAATTCTGTATCCGGTTGATCACCTCGCGGGCGATGCCCTCCTGCCAGAGTTCCGGTGTGATGGTGATATCAAGAGCCACCGTGAGGGCTCCCTGGCTGGCGATCTGCCATCCCGGAATATCTTCCGACAGGATCTCGACATCCTCTGCCATCACCTCTGCGGGCTGTCCGTCAACAACAAGCAAAAATCTCCCCTCCTTTTCAAGTTGCGAAATTTCAGGTTGAGTAAGCGCCACCAGCTTTTCGGCCAGTTGTTTCATCTGCTTGCCATAACGGGGTCCAAGTTTCTTGAAGTCGGGTTTCACCCGTTTTACGAGGATCCCGGCGGTATCGGTAATGTACTCCAGCGATTTCACGTTGACTTCCGAGAGGATCAGTTTTTTCACCGCCTCTACCTGCACCTTCAGGTGGTCGCTGAGCAGCGGGATCATGATCTTGTTGAGTGGCTGACGCACCCTGAGGTTGGTCTTTTTCCTGATGGAGAGTACCAGGGAGGAGATGGTCTGTGCCAGTTCCATCCTTTCCTCAAGATCTTTGTCGATGAGCGACGGGTCAGATTGCGGGAAGTCGGTAAGGTGCACCGAATCGGCTTTCACCCTGCCGGTTACACTGTTGAGATCGACAAAAAGGCGTTCGGTAAAGAAGGGGGCGATGGGCGATGCCAGCTGGGCAATCACCTCAAGACAACGGTAGAGGGTTTGGTAGGCAGAGATCTTGTCCTGCGAATATTCGCCTCTCCAGAACCTGCGCCGGCAAAGGCGTACGTACCAGTTGCTCAGATGTGCATCCACGAAATCGGAGATGGCGCGACCGGCACGGGTGGGTTCATAATCCGCATAGGCCTCATCCACCGTGCGGATCAGGGAATTCAGCTCCGATAGTATCCAGCGGTCGATTTCGGGCCGCTCGCCAAATGGTACTTCCGGCACATCGTTGGTAAACCCGTCGATGTTGGCATAAAGGGAGTAAAAAGCATAGGTATTGTACAGCGTACCGAAAAATTTACGCTGGATCTCACCGATCCCGTCTGCATCGAACTTCAGGTTGTCCCAGGGCTGCGAGTTGGTGATCATGTACCACCGGGTGGCATCGGCTCCGTGTTTGCTGATGGTCTCGAACGGATCAACTGCATTGCCGAGGCGCTTCGACATCTTATTGCCGCTCTTGTCGAGCACAAGTCCGTTTGAAACACAGGTTTTATAGGTAACACTGTCGAAAAGCATAACCCCGATGGCATGGAGGGTAAAGAACCATCCCCGGGTCTGATCCACACCTTCGGCGATAAAATCGGCAGGGTAGTAACTCTCAAGTTTCCGGGCCGGTTCAAAGGGATAGTGGTACTGGGCATAGGGCATGGCGCCTGAGTCGAACCACACGTCGATGAGATCGGGCTCCCTGTACATCGGCCTGCCATCGGCGGTTACAAGCACAATGTCATCCACAAACGGACGGTGCAGGTCGAAGGAGTGGTAATTATCGTCGGTAATATCACCGGGTTTAAAGTCAGCCAGCGGGTTGGTTTTCATAATACCAGCGGCAAAGGATTTGTCAACCTCGCCCTTCAGCTCCTCCATGGAGCCAATACAGATCTCACTGGCTCCATCTTCTGTTCTCCATATCGGGAGCGGCGTACCCCAGAAACGGGAGCGGGAAAGGTTCCAGTCGACCAGGTTCTCAAGCCAGTTGCCAAAACGGCCTGTTCCGGTCGATTCGGGTTTCCAGTTGATGGTTTTGTTAAGCGCGATCATCTGATCCTTGTAAGCCGTGGTGCGGATGAACCAGCTGTCGAGTGGATAGTAAAGAATGGGTTTGTCGGTACGCCAGCAGTGCGGGTAAGAATGTTCGTATTTCTCCGATTTGAAGGCCTTGTTGGCGTGCTTGAGTTTAACGATGATGTCGATATCCACCGGCGGACACTCTCCGGCCACGCAGTTGGCATCGTATTCGGGCTTCACGTACCTGCCGGCGAATTCGCCCATCTGTTCCGTAAAACGGCCCTGCCTGTCGACAAGGGTCAGCGACCCGAGTCCATACTGACGGCCCACCCTGAAGTCGTCGGCGCCAAAGCTGGGTGCGATGTGCACGATACCTGTACCGTCTTCGGTGGTCACAAAATCGCCCATCACTACCCGGAAAGGATCTCCCTCTTCCGGCTGTGCGTAAGGCAGCAGCTGCTCGAACCGCATTCCTTCAAAATCGAGCCCCTTGTATTCGGCAACCACCTGGTAGGGAATATGCTTATCGCCTTCATGGTAGTTCTCAAGCTCCAGCCCTGCATTCTTTTCGGGGAAATACTGGTGAAGCAACTCTTTCGCAAGAACGACGGTCTGTTCGTTAAAGGTATAAGGGTTAAAAGTTTTAACCAGGACGTAGGCGATATTTTTGCCCATGGCCAGACCGGTGTTCGACGGGAGTGTCCATGGAGTGGTGGTCCAGGCCAGGATGTAAAGTTCACCGAAAAGATCTTTGAACAGAAACTCGGAACTCGGATCACGGATCACGCGGAACTGGGCAACTACGGTATTGTCCTTCACCATTTTATAGGTGCCGGGCTGGTTGAGTTCATGGGTGCTGAGACCCGTGCCGGCGGCTGGTGAGTAGGGCTGGATGGTATAGCCTTTGTAAAGAAGCCCCTTTTTGTACAGCTCTGAAAGGAGGTACCAGACACTCTCGATATACTTGTTTTCGTAGGTGATATAGGGATCGTCGAGGTTGAGCCAGTAGCCCATCCTGATGGTAAGGTCGTCCCACAGGTCCTTGTACTTCATCACCTCGGTGCGGCACTCCTTGTTATAATCTTCGATGGAGATCGACTTCCCGATATCCTCCTTCGTAATCCCCAGCTTTTTCTCCACCCCGATCTCGATGGGCAGTCCGTGAGTATCCCACCCGGCCTTGCGGCTCACATAGAAACCCTTCATGGTTTTGTAACGGCAGAAGATATCCTTGATCGCGCGGGCCATCACGTGGTGAATGCCGGGAATGCCATTGGCAGACGGCGGACCTTCATAAAACACAAAAGGCTCATGCCCTTCGGTCTTCTTCAGGCTCTTCTCAAAAGTATCATGCTCCTGCCAGTAGGATTGGATCTCTGCGCCAATCCTGGTAAGGTCTAGGTTCTTGTATTCGGGGTATCTCTTTTTCATCGTTTTAAAAGGGCGTGCAAAATTACGAAAAATTCTTTTATCCAGCAACATAGCCCTTTCCTATCTTTACACCGTAAACCTACCCGCCATGACCGACAAACTCACCATCGTTCTCGAAAACATACATGCACGTAAAAGTGTACGCTACTATACCGGTGAACCCGTCACCAAAGCCTGCCTGCTGGTACTCCTTAAAGCCGCTATGGCCGCCCCCTCGGCACGTAACAGGCAACCCTGGGCATTTGTGACAGTAACGGAACGGAAAATACTGGATGCCCTGGCCGACGGGCTCCCTTTCACCAAAATGCTGTATGAGGCCGGCGCTGCCATTGTTGTTTGCGGCGATTCCACCATCGATCTGCAGGAAGGGGCTACCGACCTGTGGTACCAGGATGCCGCCGCGGCTACCCAGAACATCCTGCTGGCGGCCGAAGCCATGGGATTGGGGGCCGTCTGGAGCGCACTCTACCCCTTACCCGAGCGGGAGGGGCATGTGAGAAAACTACTGGAACTGCCCAGTCATGTCTCCCCCTTCAGCATCATCCCCATCGGCCATCCCGCCGGGGAAGAGCCGCCCAAGGTGAAATTTAAAGCGGAAAGGGTGCATTGGGAGAGGTGGTAAAGCTATTTTTCTTATATTTGAGGTTGAATTAATTTACATAATATCAAACTATCATGAAACCCAGTATTTTAATATTTTTCGTATTGGCGATGAGTTTGTTAAGCTTACCTGTTTTTTCTCAAACAGGGGCTCAGCCGGAGAAGGATACGACATTATTAGGCTTGCCGGGAGACAACCTTGACCTGTATGCCGTGTTGGATCTTTTTCAAAAATCAAAAACCATCGAAGATTTTGAAAAATCGTTAAACTCTGAAAAAACAGGAATCAATAACCTTGATTTAAATCTGGATGGTAAAGTTGACTTTATCAAGGTTGAAACCAAGAAAAACGGGGAGGATTTTACATTTATCCTTCAGGTTGATGTCAGCAAAACTGAAAAACAGGATGTTGCCGTCATTTTGGTTTCAAAAGATAAAAATAAAAAAGTCACGATGCAGATTGTCGGCGACAAGGCTTTGTACGGCAAAGATTACATTGTTGAGCCCAAAACTTCAACTACTCCTGCAGCTACTGCCAATCCTGGGTATACCGGAACAGACCCTGTAAAAGCGAGCGCTCCGGCAAATACCACTGTAGTTGTTGTGGAATCTGCGCCCATCGTACAGTATGTATATTCACCGGTATATGTTCCCTATGCTCCACCCTATTATTACGGATACTATCCCCCTTATTTTGCGGCATTTTCAGTAATGGCGGTTGGTATTTATTGTCATAACCATGCATATTATCATGGAGGAGGATATGGTTATCATGGCAATACGACTGTAATTCATAATACCAATAACTATAATAATTACAACAATTCCAGGAATAGTTCGAATACCGTGAACCATAATAATGCCAACGGTAACTATAACCGTAATAATAATGGATCCGGACGGGGTGGGGCTTCTGCCTCACAACAACCCGCTAACAGGGGAGGTGCATCGGCTTCGCAACAGCCATCAAACCGGGGTGGCGCTTCAGCCTCACAGCAACCATCAAAGGGAGGCGGGGCTTCGGCTTCGCAGCAGCCATCGAAGGGAGGCGGGGCTTCGGCTTCGCAGCAGCCATCAAACCGGCAGTCGGGTAGTGCTTCAACATCACAACGATCATCTTCTTCTATGGGATCCTCCCAAAAAAGTGGTGGTGGAAGTTATAACAGTGGCGGCGGTTCCAGGGGAGGAAGCAGTTATAGTGGCGGAAGTTCCAGAGGAGGTGGAGGTGGTTCCAGGGGTGGCGGAGGAGGAGGCAGAGGCGGTGGAGGCAGACGATAATTTACTGCACTCTATTCAATGGGTCTGTCGGAAGTGCTCATATCTCTCAGGCACACATATTTTCCGCCTCTTTTCACAAACAGGCTCATATAATTACCACTGTTAATGATGGTATTTGTTGAGTCAGCTAATGTATAACTTCCAATTTCAAGTACTTCATTTCCTTCATTTGAAATATAAACTTCATTCGTAGTAAAGGATAGTTTATTGGATTTACCCAAACCTGCTCTCAAATATTCCATGATTGCCGGTTTACCAACCAATGGCGCCTTGTTTTGAGAAAAGGAGATCGCATCCTCAGCATAATAGCCTATATATCTCACCTCTCCGGCATTGTAAACCGCGGCATATTCATTTTCCCTGGCCTGAATCTCCTGCTTAATTTGCTCTTTATCAACCAATACGGGTTCAGCATTTTTTGGACAACAGGCCGACAATAGCGACGCTGCGTAGATCAATAATACTCCTGCTATTACCTTGTTTCTCATGTTGTTTTGTTTTTATTAACGAATCGGGAGCCGCACAGAAAAGATAAAATTAACATAAAAATAGCAGCTAACCAACCGGCTCTTCCGGCACAATAATCCAGGCGATGATGTAGGCAAGAAATCCGAATCCGCCAACAAAGAAACCCACCACCCAGGCCACGCGAACAAGCACGGGGTCAATATTGAAATATTTAGCAATACCTGAGCAGACTCCGCCCAGCATTCTGTCTTTTTGTGAGCGGTATAACCTTTTAATTTCTGAATTTGTCATGGCTTTAATGTTTTGGGGTTAGATGCATTGGTCAGTCCAAAGTTACAAAAATTATTAACTTCGCCAGTGACCGGTAATAACCAGAAAAATAACTCCTGACTCTTAACTCTTAACTCATCACTCTTAACTCTAATTGTATGGACTGGATAGAAAAACTCGACGGAAACGTGATCGTATGCGACGAAAACGCAACTGTAATCTATATGAATGAACGGGCCATCGCCGCCTATGAAAAAGACGGAGGCGCCGCAATCATCGGTCAGAACCTCATGGACTGCCATGGGCAGGCATCCCGGCTGAAGATCCGTGAGATCATGGCAACCCATAAAAGCAATGTATACACCATCGAAAAGCGGGGAAAGAAGAAGATCATCTACCAGACTCCCTGGATGGACGGTGAGGTTTTCAAGGGCATCGTCGAGCTCTCACTCGAAATTCCCTTCGACATGCCTCACTTCATCCGCGGATAGCTCATCAATGAGAGGTTTTGTGTACCTTTGCGGAAAATCCGGTCTCTTGATAAACACGAAATCCCAGGTTCTGAAAAGCCTGATCCACACCGCGCTTCTGCTATTTTTCTTCTCTCCGCTTATTGCCCAGATCCCGCCGGGATACTACGACCCTGCCAGCGGAAAAACGGGAGTGGCACTTCAGGCAGCCCTGCACAATATTATCAAGGGACACAATTCGGTTTCCTACAGCGCTTTGTACTCATATTTTAAAACCACCGATGTTAAACCCGGAAATGTAGTGTGGGACATGTATTCCGATGTTCCCGGCGGTACCCCCTCCTATGTCTACCACTACACTTCAGGCGACGAATGCGGGAATTACAGCGGAGAAGGTGACTGCTACAACCGCGAGCACTCCTGGCCCAATTCCTGGTTCGGCGGAGAGGTCTATCCCATGTATTCCGATATGTTTCACCTCTACCCCACCGACGGCTACGTGAATAACCGACGCAGTAACTACCCTTACGGAGATGTGTCAGCCGCTACCTGGACCTCCACCAATGGTTGCAAGGTGGGAAATTGTTCCAGCCCGGGTTATTCCGGCACTGTGTTCGAACCCATCGACGAGTACAAGGGGGATTTTGCCAGGACCTATTTCTATATGTCGACCCGCTACTATACCGAAGACTCAGGTTGGCCGGGTAGTCCGCAAACCACCGGCTCGCAGCTCAAACCATGGGCACTTGCCCTGATGCTGCAGTGGGGCGGCGATGACCCGGTGTCGACAAAGGAGACCGACCGTAACAATTTGATCTATGGGATTCAGAATAACCGCAACCCCTTTATCGACCATCCCGAATATGCCAACCTTATCTGGGGCTATCCGGTGGGGGATAATGAGCCTGAAGGTGCAGCCTCTCTGCTGAAAGTCTATCCCAACCCGGCCTGTGAAAATTGTTTTATCACGCTTCCCCCGTCGGTAAAGAGAGGATCACTGACCCTGAAAATCCTGACCATCACAGGAAATCAGGTTCAGGGCATCTTCGCAGTTGAAGAGGGTAGGATGTCCGTTGACCTGCAGGGAATTCCTTCAGGAATTTATATGGTCATTCTCTCCGATGGTGTAAAATCCCAAACTTATCACGGGAAGATTATCAGGAAATAGATTTATAACAAATTACCAAAAAAGGATGGGAGTACAATATCCTAAATGGTTGTTCCGTTCATAATTTCTGATTTAATGACAAAATATTGTCATGGTGTTCTCTAATAACCTTATCCTTACTACGAAGCGATTTTATTAAAATAAAGAATATGTACGATTTCGTTTTCAACAGGATAATAATCGTGCTATTTATCGTATATATTTTCATTTTTCCATTGCAGAACTGCTATGCTTCACTTTCGACAAAGGGCTCAGGTCCAATACGGACAGTTATTTCCGGAAATGTTTTAAATCCAAAAAGCAAGGATACTGAACTTATTATTTTCCAACCTGGATTATCACAAACCGTATACACAAGTGATCTGGATAGCTTAAATAATTTTTCATTTTCTTTTGATATCTATATTCCGACAGACATTTTATTAGGTAAGTGTCCCAGATTTTATGTATTAGTTCATCCAGGAGACAGTATTCATGTAATATTCGATGGTAGCCAAAGTGCCCGGCCGGATATAATGAAATCCATTCAATTTACTGGTGATGCTTCTAAAATAAATCAGGATGCTGCCATCTTTCAAAGCATGTATGCCAAGAAATTTCCTTGTACCGAAGGCCCTGATTATAATTTAAATAGGAAAATTTGTGATCAGTATGTGAATTATGATCTGGATCATTTTGAAGATTATCTGGATACCATTAGATCAAAAGGGAAAGAGCTTATCAACGATTTTATTACACAGTTTCATATCGATAAAGAAGTGAAGACATGGGCCGAGTTTAAGGTAGAAGAAGATTATTACGATTTATTAGGGTTATATCCTTTTAACTATCGGTTAATAAATAATTTATCAAATCAGGAATGGGATGTGCCCTTAGACTATTACGATGCTTTTTTGGAGAGACTTCCAATTACGGTTGATCAGCTTCAATGTGGTTATGATTTAACAGCCTTTACCAATAGATATCATTATGGATATATTTTTAACCATGTATGGGCAGAACTAGATACACAAAAATATATTAACAGCAAGGGAATTTTCTCCCCTCCTGCAGGAATGTTTGATTCACTTGAATTATTCGGCATCATCAAATTTACTCCAGATACACTACTTAGACAATTTGTTCTGGCTGAATATTTTCATGAACAATTCGACCAAGGCAAGATCGATGTTTTTGAAAAATTCAATAACGATTTTGCTAAATATGTACTTGAACCTTATCTAAGAGAGGGTTTATTAAAAAAATACCGAAGTTTGAAAAATACCATTCTAAATCCACAGTTTGAAGTGGGAGTAATTTTTAAAAATGTTGAAAAATCCGCTATTAAGCAAATTATAGACAGCATTTTAACTACTAATAAGGGAAAAATAATTTATATAGATTGTTGGGGAACCTGGTGCGGTCCATGCAGATTAGAAATGGTTAATTCAAAAAAACTCTTTGAAAATTTGAAGGGTAACGATGTCTCTTTTGTCTATTTATGTTTGGATTCGAAGGAAAATGAATGGAAGTCTTATCTTTCAGTTACACAGTTAAAAGGGCAACATTTTTTGTTAACAAGACAGCAAAGTTCCGATTTAAGAAAGGTTTTTGAAATTAAGGGAGTCCCTTATTATCTTATTTTTGATAAAAATGGCAAGCTTATTGAAAAAGGTAACCATCTGATACCAGAGAATGCAAAAATAAAAATTGAGGAACTACTTAAGTAGGGTATGCTGATTCCTTTTCACCGGAAGCATCTTCTAGTACGCCCACTTAAGCCATACCGATCCCCAGGTAAATCCGCCGCCAAAGGCAGCAAGGATGATATTATCGCCCTTTTTCAGCTTGCTTTCCCACTCCCACAGGCAGAGGGGAATGGTTCCTGAAGTGGTATTTCCGTAACGATCAATGTTGATCATCACCTGCTGCTTGTCGACCCCCATGCGGCGGGCCGTGGCTTCGATGATACGCATATTTGCCTGGTGAGGTACCAGGTAGGAGATATCTTCACTTGTGAGATTGTTGCGCTCCATGATCTCAGCAGCTACATCGGCCATCTTGGTGACGGCAAACTTGAAGACCGGCTGACCCTCCTGGTATATGAAATGCTCTTTGGCATCGACAGTATCATGTGAACTTGGCTTAACCGATCCGCCCGCTTTCATATGGAGATGAACGCGACCGGCTCCGTCGGACTGGAGGATAGAATCCATAATGCCGAAATCTTCGGTGGTGGGTTCAAGCAATACAGCGCCGCTGCCATCGCCGAAAAGCACACAGGTTTCACGGTTGGTATAATCGGTGATTGACGACATCTTATCGGCACCCACAACGATGATCTTTTTATAAGTTCCTGTTTCTATGAATTTCGAGGCGGTAACCACGGCATATAAAAAACCTGAACAGGCTGCATTGATGTCGTACCCTACGGCATTTTTTATTCCGACCTTATCGCAGATGATATTGGCGGTGGCCGGGAACATCATGTCGGGGGTAACCGTTGCACAGATCAACATTTCAATCTCGTCGGCCTGGGTTCCTGTCTTTGCAAGCAACCCCCTCACGGCCTCTGTACCCATGTCGGAAGTGCCCAATCCTTCACCTTTCAATATATGACGCTCGCTGATACCGGTACGCGTCAGAATCCATTCATCGGTGGTTGCCACCATCGATTCAAGTTCCTTGTTGGTCAGCACATAGGGCGGCACCCATCCCTGGATACCAGATATTTTTGCTCTGAGTTTTGACATCTAAAGGACTCTGTGACTTTGTGACTTTGTGACTATGTGACTCTGTGACTCTGTGACTTTGTGACTATGTGACTTTGTGACTCCTACAGGTTATTTAGGGAGTACTTTTCGAAGGCATTTTTAATCCTGTCCGACAATTTCGCCTGATGTACCTCCCTGGTGAGCATGATCATGCTTCTGATGGCATTGGCATTGGATATTCCATGCCCCATCACAACGGTCGAATTTACCCCGAGGATGGGAGTCCCGCCGTAATTTTCGTAGTTAAACCGCTCCAGATAATCATCTTTGATGCCACGTTTGTGGAAAACACGGTACATGGCTTCGATCTGTTTAAGTACGATGTTTCCAACGAATCCATCGCATACGATAACGTCAACATTATCGCGGAACAACTCACGTCCTTCTACATTGCCGATAAAATTGTAGTCTTTCGAATCCTTCATCAGCTGATACGCCGACTGGGTTGTAAGACTTCCCTTTTTCTCTTCCGATCCGATATTAAGCAGGCCCACCCGGGGATTCTTCACATGATACACATGTTCGGAAAAAAGAGATCCCAGCAATCCGAACTGGTACATTACATCGGGCTTGGCATCGGGGTTCGTCCCCACATCAATAAGTACTGTAAACCCACCGCCCTCCTTGGCAAAATAGGCCGGAGTTGAAGGACGGATGATTCCCTGGATGGTATTGACACTGTAAATCGAACCCACCATCATAGCACCACTGCTCCCGGCACTGCAAAAAGCATTGAGCTCTTTGTGCTTAAGCATCCTGAAACCAACCGAAATACTTGAGTTCGGTTTGTTTACAAGTGCTTTGGTAGGTTGTTCATCCATTTGAATAAGGTCGGGCGCATCAACGATCTCGAAAAGATCCTGATTCACCCCATCCTCCTTAAGAAATGCAAGGATAACCTCCTTATCACCAATCAATACGATTCTATCGGACTCAGGGAGCTCTTTCTGGGCCAGAATAGCTCCATGCAAAGTTGCATTGGGTGCAAAATCACCCCCTAAAACATCCAGACCGATTTTCACGGGTTCAGATTTGGTTAATAATTTATTCGGCAGTTGCCTTCACAATAGCCTGTTTTCCACGGTAATAGCCGCAGTCCGGACATACCCTGTGGTAAACTACAGGAGCGCCGCAATTGGAGCAAAGAGCGATCTGAGGAGCAACTGCTTTGTCGTGGGTTCTTCTCTTATCCCTGCGGGTTGTCGAGATTTTTCGTTTAGGATGTGGCATAATACTTATTATTTACGATTTACGATTTCATGTCACGCGTCACGTGTCACGCGTCACGATTTTTCTTTAAGCTTACCCAGGATCTCCCAACGGGGATCCGGTTCCTTGTGTTCGTTCAGTTCGGTCATCCGGCGGATGATCTCGGGATCACATTGACTCTCTCCCTCCTCATCTTCAGGATGAACCCTGCGGGCAGGGAGCATCAGGTGAATATACTCATATAAAAAATTCGCCAGGTCGATCTGGTGATCCGTCTCAGGAATGACCTGTACATCTTCACTCTCTTCAAAATAGCTGTCGCCAAGCTTCACCAGTAACCGCTGGTTCCCATTAATTGCGATCCAGATATTCTCATTGCAACGGTCGCATGAAACCATCACGGTTCCTTTCAGGGTGAAGTGAAGATCGAAAAGCCGCTCCTCCTTCTCCATAACCACCACAATATCGATATCACCGTCACCGATCTCCGACTGTTCAAACTGTTCAAAGAACTTCTTACCGACTGTAAAGTCGAAAACGTGAGTGCCTGGTTTTAACCCGCTGAACGGAATGCTGTATTGTTCGAGGTAATTCACGATACCTTTCAAAAAGCCTGCAAAATTAAAAATTAATTCCGTGAATACCAAATACCTATTTACATGTATATTTGCAGACAGAACCTGATAAAGTGGTATAATGCCATGACTTAAGGTAAGTTAGCCACGATAAACCCGACCCTATGATCAATCAGCTTATAACGAGAATGCTTCCGCTCATGCCGAAAAGGCTGGTCTGGATTTTTTCTAAAAAATATATCGCCGGCGAAACTATCGATGACGCCATCAAGGCATGCCGTGAACTTAACCAGCAGGGCATCAGGATCACCATCGATCTTTTGGGTGAATTCATTACCCGTCTCGACCAGGCCGAAGAGAACAAACGCGACTACCTCACCATCATTGAACGGGTGGAAAAGGAGAAGATCAACGGCAACTACAGCCTGAAACCGACAAGTTTCGGACTGCTGATTGATAAGGATGTGGCTTACAATTACATACGGGAGATCGTTGCCAAGGCAGCCAGCCATGGAAATTTCGTACGTGTTGATATGGAGGACTCACCCTGCACCGACCTGGAGATCGAACTCTTCCGGAGGCTCAAAAAGGAGTTCCCTGCCAATGTCGGGCTCGTATTTCAGGCTTATATGAAACGTACCCTTCAGGATATCAAAGATCTGCGCGACCTCCATTCCAAAGAGGTTCCTCTCAATTTCCGCCTGTGCAAGGGGATATACGTTGAGCCCGAAGCCATCGCCTTCAAGAAATATTCCGAGATCAACGATCATTATCTGGAAGACCTCGAATATATGTTCAGCCAGGGCATGTATCCGGGCATTGCAACCCACGACAAACCACTCGTTGATGGAGCCTGCTTGCTTATTGAGAAATACAATGTCCCGAAATCGATGTACGAGTTCCAGATGCTCTACGGCGTCACCCCTGAACTCCGGCAATCGATCGTAAACCAGGGCCATACCATGAGGGTATATGTACCCTTCGGCAAGGACTGGTTTGGCTATTCAACACGCCGCCTCAAAGAGAACCCTAAAATGGCGATGCATATTATTAAGGCGTTGTTTATACGGGGATAGGAAGAGGAGTGAACAAGTGACCGAGTGAACAAGTGAACAGGTAAATGGATCACTCGGTCACTCGGTCACTCGGTCACTCGGTCACTTGAACGCCTTTTCGAGGAGCCCGTCTCCGCTCAGTTTCAGCCGGTCGAAGTATCCGGGGGTTGATTTCCCGGTAAGCCGGTCCACATACATTTTTGCAAGATACTGGCCTAGCATGAAGCCCTGTCCGCGCAGCCCCAGGAACAGTCCGAGCGCCGGATCGACGATCATGCGCGGTTCCACGTAGTAGCCGGCCCACACAGCCTGGAACCCCACCGAGGTGAGTTCGGGGATCCAGTTGGTGAATATTTCGGAGGCGATCATGATGAAATCCTCGCTGTTGACCTTGATGTTCTTGTCGGCCTCCATCGGTTCGATGGCCGGGGAGGCACAGCCAATGATCTGGCCGGTCTCGGCCAGCTGCTGTCCGTAAACAGCCGAAAAGCCTTTGTACCTGCGCCTGTCGATGAGCATGGAGAGCGGGGCGCCGTTTATCCCGAGCATCGGGAGGCGGCGGGTTATGAAAGCCTGGTGCTTCACGGGAAACAGCCCCGTCTCGATATTGAGCTGGCGGGCAAACTTCTCGCCCTCGGGTCCCATGGCATTGATAAAGATCTCTGTCTCGTATTCGATGTATTTCTTTTCGTGGTCCTGAACCAGCACGTGATATGTCCCATTCACCCGGTTCACATCGATCAATTTGCAATCCTCCTCCACCTTTCCCCCCTTTTCAATCCCGATGCGGCGGATCAGGTCGATCACCCGGCCGGGGGTGGCCTGCCAGCAGTTGCGGGTAACCAGGGCCGCCTGGTAACCGGTCATTGATGGGTTGATGCAGGGTGAGATCTCCTTGCGGAAGTCCTTCGGCTCAACCATATAGGCATCCGACCAGGCCATCGACCCGGTAAGTGCTTGATGCATGGCCTCGTCGTGGGCAAAGGTGACATAGTTGATCGGCCTGAAGTCGATGTTGTGGATCGCCTGGAGGTCGCGGAAAATCTCCAGGTTGTGGTTGGCAATGTCGCTGAGTTCGGGCAGCGAGAAGTTGGGCCTGCCACCGGCAATATTCCGCCATGAGGCGCCACGGCCAAAGTTGATCAGAACCGGCTCCATACCCGCATCACTCAGGTAGCGGAAAAGCGCGCTTCCGCCAATACCGCCGCCAGCAATCAATGACTTCACATGCACCCGTGCCGGTTTGCTGCCATTAACATGGGTGATTACATGCTCATGCACACTTCTGGGGTAAAGCTCACCCATGGCCACCTGGTTGGAAAGCGGTCCCCGGGGGGTGGGTTCGCCCACGATGGAGATCCCTGATCCCAGCAGGGTTGTCTTCAGCCGCTTGATGCACCGCTTGCCCCTGCAGGCACCCATGCCCAGGCGGGTGGTATGTTTCACCTCATCCACCGAGATGAACTTCCGCTCGCCGATGGTCTCCATGATCTCTCCCATGGTAACATCGTCGCAGTGACAAACATAGGTTTCCTCGGCAACTTCATGCTGATAGGGTTTGAATTCAACAGGGGCCGGAAAGTTTTCCTTCACAATAAACCCACGAACGTTGCTGAGTTCAGAGCCATGCAGGTCATGCGATTTCACCCTGGCAATGTTGGTCTTATTGGGCTTGCGCAGGATCTTTTCAACAACCCCCTCTCCCAGCTTATTCCCGTTGTTGTCGACGAGGTAGCATTCCGACTTCTCCGCCACTTCATATTCAATCGGAAGGAAGAGCCAGTCCTTCTTAATATTGTATCCGAAAATGGCAAGGCCGGGACACTGGTATACGCAATCCATGCATCCAATGCACTTCGCGAAGTCGATCTCAGGAACGGTGCTGGTCGAAGATTTGGTGATGGCGCCGTGCGGACAGGCGAAAGCGCATGGGTTGCAGGCAAAGCCATAGAGGCAGTCGATGAGTACAAAGCCTTTATCATTCATCCGTTCAGGTGTTGGATGAGCTGGCTCTTCAATCACGCGCACCGGGTGCTGCTGCGAATCGATATACTCTTTTGAGAGGGTAAGGTATTGGTCATAGTCAACCCGTTCGCCCATCTCCTGCAGCACATCGAAAGCAGCCTGCTGTCCGCGGAGAACAGCGCTGGTTCCCTCTCCGATGCGGATCGCATCACCCGCGCCGAAACAGCGGCGGCCAAATATTTCGTTGCCCTTGATCAGCAACTGGTCGTCCTGTACCAGCCCGGTACATATATTTATTGCGTCGATGCCGTCGATCACCTTCTCGGTGCCGGGAACGGGCTTGAAATTTTTACATTCAGCTACAACCGCACCCACAATGCCGTCATGATTTTCGTTGGGCATGGCCTTGATCAGGATATGTGAAGTGAGGACGGGTATTCCGAGGCGGCGAACGCGGTTTGCCTGCACGGGGAATCCACCTTCTCCTGCTTGTGCCTCAATGATGGCTTTTACACGGGCACCTGCCTGCATAAGCTGGTAGGAGGTGAGATACCCGATGTTGCCGGCGCCTACCGTTAGGATGTTCTTTCCCAGGAGGGTCAGTTCACTGTTCATCATCTTCTGTACCACCGCCGCGGTGAAAACACCCGGCAGATCGTCGTTTTCGAAGGCCGGCATAAAAGGCACGGCTCCGGTGGCCACGATCAGGTATTCGGTATCCACAAACCAGATCTCGTCGGTACGGGTATTTTTCACGGCAATGCGCCCGCCTTCCAGGATATCCCACACCGTTGAATCGAGAAAGATCCCCTCCCGGTTTTCGCCGGCCAGTGTCTTTGCAATGTCGAAACCACGCATCCCGCCGAATTTCTTCTCCTTTTCGAAGAAGAAGAACTGGTGGGTCTGCATCAGGAACTGTCCGCCGATCTTGTCGTTGTTGTCGATCACCAGGTTGGGAACATTGTGCCTGGTGAGCTCCTCGCGGGCCGCCAGTCCGGCCGGGCCGGCTCCTATGATGGCCACAGTAGTGCGGTAAACATTCAGCGCCTCATTCTTCCTGATGGGTATCACGTAAGGTGCATGGTCGTGGGGAACTTCTGCCACCTCTTTCACCTCATCGACCCGGGTGATACAGATCCTTCTGACCTGTCCGTCGACCAGCATTTCGCAGGCACCGCATTTCCCAATGCCGCACTCAAGGCTTCGTTCGCGATTTGTGAGGCTGTGGCTGTGAACCGGGTGACCCGACTGGTGAAGCGCCGCCGCAATCGTAAATCCGTTGTCGCCGGTTACAGGTATTCCTTCAAATCTAAAGGTGGTGGTTAAAGGCCGGGGAATTTCGAGGATGGGGTGCTTGGTGATCTTGAACATGGCAGAAACAGGTTGGAAGAGTGAAAAACAAGGGATGCAATCCGGCCGCAAAATTATTGTTTTTGACGATTCAAAACATCAATTGCTGTTAATATATTCACAACTTACAGATGAAAATAAAATCCAAGAGAGAAAAGACTCTCCACCTGCACCTTTTTACTCACCTCCTCTTCGTAAAACAGCCGGGTTTGTATATTGGCCTGCAGAAATTTGCTGATCCTTAAGGTAAACATGTTCTTTACCGACATGTCTACCGGTTTCAGATAATTTTTGAACAGGAGAAGATCGCAGTTCCAGTGTAATCTTTTAAAAATATCCCTGTCAATGAGCAACTGAAGGGCAAGCCCGTATTCAAGGTTGTACCCCTTCGACTCGGGGGCTCCGAAGTAGGTGTCACTCTTCTGATCCCGGTAAACCTGACTGTTCATGACATATGTGAGTTTGGCCGATGAGATTCCGATGACCAGTTTTCCGGTCTGCCCGATACTGAGGGTGAAGCCGGCTGAGATGGTAAGGAGCATCGGGGTGAGGAAGCCTGAGCTCAGGATACTGACCCGTGCCCCGCTGTCGTTTTCCGTAATATTGTATTCGTTAAAAAGCCGGGTCGACAATACCGACGACAGACTGAATGCCCAGCTTCGGCAAAGTAAAACGTCGAGGCGGGTATTCAGGATGTTTTCATCATGCTGGAACCGGGTTATGCTGTCGAACAGGAACTGAACCCCCAGGTTGTGTAAAAAGGTGTTGATGAGCCGTAATTTACCGTTGTCCTCTAACAGCGAGCTGTATTTGAAATCCTGGAGAATGAAGACCTGGTTGACCTGGTTGGTTTTCTGCCAGTTAAAAAACAGGGTGAACGAACCTGTGAGTGAATACTGCAGCTTGCCGGTTACTTTCAGCCTGTAATTCGGCTGACCGGGCCTGGCCAGGATTCCGAGATCCCTCACAAGGGCATTGCGGTACATCAGCTCCTGTGCAACAGCCCCATCAGAATAAAAGGTTGCACAAAACAACCGCAAAATTGCAACGACGCAAAAACAATTATTGTTGATTTTCATTTTTAGCGCCGGAGCAACTTAGCGGTGAAGAAAGCCGGTCACTTAAAAATCAGCCCCTGATCCTTTTTCAGATTCCAGCTCTTCTGCATGTCGATATTCAGGTAGATGACCCGGATCCTTGCATTGGTGTTCTTCTTAACCGCCAGGTCGTTCGTAAAGAGCCGCTCATTGTAGCTGCCAATGAATTTCCCCCAGGGAACCAGCAGGGTGAAATCAAAACGGGCAGTATCGTTGCCATTAGCCCTCTCAGGATCGAGCGGAACCAGGTTCTTCACAAGCGTCTGATATCGGTTGGAGGTGTCGGCAAAATAGACTGTATCCCGTCTGAGCCGGGCAATGTAGTATCCGCCCGACCACTGGCATTTGTTGCTGTCGACCAACCGGCTCATATAACCACTGTCGGTATAAAACAGGGTGTTCATGAGGTGTTTGCTGAAAAATGGGTTCCAGATGAACTTCAGGTAGGAGGCCGAATCGGCAAAGATGTACTGACCCGCCAGAGGCTGGTTCATTACCTTTAAAAAGGCCCTCAGGCTTTCCGGGGTCTCCGGTTCAGGCCGGTGCATGCCGTATTTCCAGAAAACGATCTGCCGGCAGCCGGCAACGGTGATAACGGTCAGGAAAATTATCAGGATGAGCTTATTCATTTTGAGTGGTATTGATTTGTTTAAACTTTCACTTACCGCAAAGACGCAAAGACGCAAAAAATTGCGTCCCGGCGCCATGACGGTGAATAAGGGCAGGCTATTTCAACATATAGTCAAATACTACAATATAATCCTGCCCCGTATCGGTGACCCTGTAACTCCCCTGCTTCATGATGAGCATCTTTCCTTTGGCATCAAAACCGGGGCATTTGGCTACAAGCTTCGGATCAACCGGTGAATCCTCCTTCAACTCGTATACGGCCTGGGAGAAATATTTCGCCTCAGGGGAGGTTTTTGGAACTTTGATGGCAAACTGATTTGTCTCGGCATCGTATCCGAAAAAATTCGGACCCATATTGTCGCCCAGAGCAATGCAAAGGCCCCAGCTCGACTCGCAATCGTTACCCAAAGTGATGGTCCACTTGGCAAGGATTCCCAGTTTGAACTTGATCCAGAATGGCTTTGCTTCTGAATTCATCGGAACAATTAATAAGGCCACCAGCGCGACCAGCAGGAATGAATAAATCTTTTTCATGGTTTCAGATATTTATTGATTATTAACCTCTTTTGCCACATTTTTCATGCCGTTTGCAGCCCCCGGCAGGATGTAGTTTACAGAAGCACATCCCCGCTACCCGATCCGGTCCTCTCCCCTCCCGGAAAAGACCGGCTCCGTCAGAATCTCATTCCATAATCCCCTTAACCTCCTTCGCAAATTGATTTAATGCTTAATCGGAAAAGTGGTTAAAAGGTGAACTCCCGATCGCCATTATTTTTCAACAATGTTGCATAAGAAATTATAATCGAATTAAAATCATTTATTTACACTTTCTGCTTGGAAATTGTCTGAAAAATTTTTAGTATCTTTGCAGCGAATTTCACTTTGGGATAAAAACGAGAGGAAAAAATGGAAAAAGCGAAAGTTTTGTTTGTTGCGCAGGAGATCACTCCGTATTTGAAAGAGAATCACATGGGAATTATCGGACGGTACCTGCCCCAGGGAATACAGGAAAAGGGAAGGGAAATCCGCACTTTTATGCCACGTTACGGCAGCATCAACGAACGCAGAAACCAGCTTCACGAAGTCATCCGCCTTTCGGGGATGAACCTGATCATCGACGATACCGACCACCCGCTTATCATCAAAGTAGCCTCAATCCAGCAGGCCCGCATGCAAATCTACTTCATCGACAATGAAGACTATTTTCAGCGGAAATATACCCTTCACGATAAAAACAATAAATTTTTTCCCGACAACGACGAACGAGCCATCTTCTATGCAAGGGGTGTTCTGGAGACCGTAAAAAAGCTGGGATGGGGCCCCGATATTGTTCATTGTCATGGCTGGATGACCAGTCTCACACCGCTTTACATCAAACGCGCCTACTGCGACAACCCGCTTTTCAGCGAAACCAAGGTGATCTATTCGATCTACGACGATGATTTCGAAGAGACGCTGCACAAGGATTTTGCCGCCAAGGTGAAGCTCGACGGAATTTCTTCCAAAGACCTCAAACACTATAAGACGCCAAATTACGTTAACGTAATAAAGACGGCCATCGATTTCTCCGACGGTGTAATCATCGGTTCGCCGGGCGTGAACCCCGAACTGATCAGTTATATCAAGGAGACTGAGAAGCCCTGCCTGGAATTCCAGCCCATGGACCGCTACGTGGATGCCTACAACGATTTCTACGATGAGGTCCTGGTGAGCGAACCGGTGGTCGTAGAGTAACGTTAACTGCTAAAACAAACCTTCTTGAAATCTTTCGTTGCCAAACTGCCAGCCTCCCTACTGATCAGCATTCTGCTCATCCTTGCACTCTTTTCCTGTTCAAAAGACCCCTACGAACTCGGCATCGACCTTCTTCCGGCCAGCGACACCCTCAATGTACGCACAACCGACACCTGTACAGTTGAAGTTTACTCTGTACGCGCCGATTCAATCCGTACCGACCGGGGTGCTTCAATGATCATTGGAAGCATGATGGACCCGGTGTTTGGCAGCACAACCTCAAGCCTCTATACACAGGCCATCCTCTCCTCCCTGGCGCCCGATTTCGGCCAGCAGCCTGTTCTCGACTCGCTGGTTCTTATGCTCTTCCACAGCGGCTATTACGGCGATACCACCTCCATGCAGAACGTAAAAGTATGGGAACTCAGCGACGACCTGGATGCGGACAGCGGCTATTATTCCAACCAGCGGCTCAACACCTACCCCACCCTTCTGGCCGATCATAACTTTGTACCGCATCCCACCGACAGCGTAAAGGTTGGCAATACAATGATGGGGGCACATCTTCGCATCAACCTGAGTAAAATGACAAACTACCTGGGGAACAAGATCCTTCAGGCCCCGGTAAGTGCGCTTCTCACAAATACAGCCTTTGTTTCTTTCATGAAGGGTCTTTATATTCAGTCGACCCCCGTAAATTACGGCGGAGCACTGCTTAATTTTGCCCTGGGCGACGGATCGTCACAGCTCGTGGCCTACTTCCACGATGCCAGCGTCCCCGAAAAGGACTCCCTCAGCTTCAACATGCTCATCACCAGCAGTTGTTCACGCTTCATGCACATCGACCACAACAACTACCTCAATGCCAGCCAGGATGTGAAACGGCAGATCCTTTCGCACGATACAGCCCAGGGTGCCAACCAGGTTTTCCTCCAGGGACTCGCCGGTGTTAAGGTCAAGGTGCGTTTCCCCTACATGAAAGACTTTGCCGACGGGAAAGCCGTGATCAACGATGCCGTGCTTACATTTAAAAATGCTGAAACCGACACCGCCTTCAGCCCTCCGCCCACACTCACCATCGTGCGGCAGGACAGCATCGGAAGGATCGCTTTCCTGATCGACTCCAACGAAGGAGAGGCCTATTTTGGCGGAACCTACGATGAGACGAAACGAACCTATTTTTTCAGGATTACCCGCTACATGCAAAAGGTAATGGCCGATTATTACACAAACAAATACGATCTCTACATTCTCGTCAACAATCCGACCAGCAATGCCCTCTACCCGAACCGGGTTGTTGTGAACGGAACCAACCCCCAACTCCCCGGATCTGCCGACGGCCGGTTCCAGCTTAAGGTCACCTATACTGTCCTTAATTAGTTTTTTTGCTAACTTTGATTCGTAAAAATTATCCCTATGTGTGGAATTGTAGCCTATATCGGGCCCCGGGAGGCTTATCCCATTCTCATTAAAGGGCTTCGCCGGCTTGAATACCGTGGCTATGACAGCGCCGGTGTTTGCCTGCTCAGCGACGAACTCAATATATATAAATGTAAAGGCAAAGTCTCCGAACTGGAAGATTACGTTGTGGGAAAAGACCTTTCAGGAAACCTGGGAATGGCGCACACCCGCTGGGCCACCCATGGCGAACCCAACTATATCAATGCCCACCCCCATTTCTCCCGGAATAAAACCCTGGCCATCATCCATAACGGGATCATCGAAAATTACGCCGTTCTGCGCAGTGAGCTTATCAACCGGGGGTACACTTTTGCCAGTGAAACCGATACCGAAGTGCTTGTTCACCTCATCGAGGACATCATGCATAACGAATCTGTCACTGTTGAAGAGGCTGTTCGCATTGCCCTCAACCAAGTGATAGGCGCCTATGCCATAGTGATCCTTGCCCGGGAATTTCCCGACAAGATCATCGCGGCCCGCAAAGGGAGCCCGATGGTAATCGGGATCGGCGAGGGAGAATTCTTTGTCGCTTCCGATGCCACCCCCATCATCGAATATACCAACAATGTGGTTTATATGAACGATGAGGAGATCGCCATCATCGAACGCGGTAAGGAGCTGCGCATCAAGACCATCAAGAACCAGGCGAAAACGCCATATATCCAGAAGCTGGAGATGAGCCTCAACGAAATTGAGAAGGGGGGCTTCGATCATTTCATGCTGAAGGAGATCTATGAGCAGCCTCGTTCCATTTACGACTCCATGCGCGGACGGATCCACGTGAACGAAGGCATTGTTTCGCTGGGCGGGATCCGCGACTACGAACAGAAGATCCTCAACGCAAAACGAATCATCATCACCGCCTGTGGAACCTCCTGGCATGCCGGACTGGTTGGCGAATATCTCATCGAAGACCTGGCCCGGATCCCGGTCGAGGTAGAGTACTCCTCCGAATTCCGTTACCGGAACCCGGTCCTCAACGAAGACGATATTGTTATTGCCATCTCCCAGAGCGGCGAAACGGCCGATACACTGGCCGCCATCGAACTGGCAAAGTCGAAGGGAGCTACGGTTCTCGGCATCTGCAATGTGGTGGGCTCATCCATCGCACGTGCCACCCATGCCGGCGTATATACCCACGCCGGACCCGAGATCGGCGTCGCCTCCACAAAAGCATTTACGGCGCAGGTAGCTGTTCTTACCCTCATGGGATTGCTGCTGGCCCAGAAGAAAGGCACCCTTCCCAAGTCACAGTTTATCAAGATCCTTTGCGAGCTGGATGCCATCCCTGCCAAAGTGCAGAGGATCCTGAACCTGAATGAAAAGATCAGGGAGATTGCCAATATTTATAAAGATGTAAAGAACTCTCTCTACCTTGGCCGCGGATATAACTTCCCGGTAGCGCTGGAGGGTGCCCTGAAACTCAAGGAGATATCCTATATTCACGCCGAAGGTTACCCGGCAGCAGAGATGAAACACGGTCCAATCGCACTCATCGACGAATACATGCCGGTGGTCTTCATCGCTACCCGCCGCGGCATATATGACAAGGTCATCACAAATATCGAAGAGGTAAAAGCACGCAAGGGAAAGATCATCGCCATCATTACCGAAGGCGACGAGTCGGTAAAAAAACTGGCCGACCACTACATCGAAATCCCCGATACCGAGGAGATGCTCATCCCCTTGTTGGCAACCATTCCTTTACAACTCCTGTCGTACCACATTGCCGTGATGCGCAACTGCAACGTTGATCAGCCACGCAACTTAGCCAAGAGTGTAACCGTAGAGTAGTTTTCATCCTGGGAACATCACAGATCTTACCAAGGGGATATGAGAAAGACCATAATCGCAGTATTGCTTGCATGCACCTTCTGTACCCTGCATGCACAGGAAAGATCCTGGAGGATCGGAATAAAGGGGGGCCTCAGTTATGTGCACCTCGAAAACTATGGCAAGGGCTACTATTCCGACTTTGACCCGCTCACTGGCTGGTGCGCAGGCGTCCTTTTCCAGTACAAAACGGGTGGATTTGTAAATTACTCGGTCGTCCCTGAAATTCTGTTTACCACTTCGATGACGGATGTCGATCTTATTTATATCACCGATTGTAAAACAATGATCCAGAGTATCGATATCCCGGTCAGTTTTAAGGTGGGACTTCAATTAAGCAAAATCTTCAGACCATACCTGCTGGGAAGTATCTACGGATCATACATCGTTGAATATAAAGGAGATATTTTCTATATGCTCGACGATGAGAATTTGCAACTGACAAGCAATATCAATAAACTCTTCTTTGGGGTTGGTGCCGGATTTGGTTTTGACCTCTGGAAATTTCAGATCGAAGGAAGGTACCGGTGGAACCTGAACAGGATTACCTCTGAAGACTATGCCGACTTGAAGCAGATGGGGCTTGAACTCACATGCGCATTTCTTTTTTAACTGGATTTGTAAACAACCGGAAAATGAAAAAGCTATTGTTCTATTGCCTGCTGATACTTGGATTCTATTCTTGCAGGAAGGAGCCACTGACCGAATTTTTCTTTTTTGTAAGTGTTCAGAAAGAAGAGGTGATCGACAAGTATGCCCTGGCAGCCCGGCTCCACCAAAGCCCGACCTCCACGCTTTACAAAGCGTTGCCGAATAAAAAAATCAAGATTGTTTCCATCGTTTATAATACCTTAGACCCAAAGGGAAAGCCCATACTTGCCTCTGGTGCAATATTTTACCCGGTTGCTGATTCAGACTACGAGCGATTGGGAACCATTCTGGCAGTTCATTATACTTACGGAGCTGATTATGAAGTCCCCTCTCAGAAAATGGGAGTGACCGAAGGTCTTTTCTCCCTCTTTGGTTACATTGTGGTAGCTCCCGATTACATTGGCTACGGTGCATCAAAAGACCAGGTGCATCCCTATTATGATGTTATCACTACCGGGCAGGTTTCCGCCGATATGCTCCTGGCAGCGAAAGAGTATTTTGCCTCCATCAGCAGGAAAGTATCTCATAAGGTTACGGTCATGGGATATTCGCAGGGCGGGCAGGCCTCCCTCTCATTTCTCAAGTTTGTTGAAACAACCCCCATGTACCAGGATGCATTTGTCATTGACCAGGTGTTTGCCGGTGGTGGGGCCTACGACCTGATCAAATCATATGACACTTTTGTGGCTAAGGATTACAGCAGTCAGCCCGTCACCATCCCTCTCCTTGTCCTGGGACTGAACTATGGCGACAGCCTCAATCTCGATCTCAGCCAGATGTTTGCAGAACCGTTACTCTCCAAATACCCGGAATGGATCCTTTCAAAACAGTATACCACCGACCAGGTTTCTGCCATGATGGGGGAGACAAAACTGACCAGGATCATGGCTCCCCAGGCATTTGATACGACCAACCCGAACACAAAAAAGTTCAGGGGGGCATTGCGGAACAACAGCCTCATCGTTTACGGCAAGGTAACAAACTGGGTGCCCAGGGCAAAGATCACTTTACTCCATGCCACAGAAGACACCATCGTCCCTTACGAAAATACCGACAGCGCCTATAAGGCATTCGCAGCGGCAGGCTGCAATGTTACCAAGCATGATATTCCCGGCAAGGACCACAAAGAGGCCGGCTCCGATTTTTACACCTATTGCATGCTTCATTTACTGATTTAGCCCTTCTCAAGATGAAGACCAGGATAACCATTTTGCTTTTGCTGCTTTGCTCCGCCGGAGTTTATGCCCATCCAAAGTCATACGCAAAACACAACAAGGGTTATTTCTGCGACATTGGGATGGCCTTTGGAGCAACATTCCCCAAGGGCGATCTGCCTAAACCTCTCATTGAAGTGTTTACAACACACGGCTACCAGTTTTCCAACACTTTCATCCTGGGCGCCGGTGTTTCAACCTACAATACGGAGAACATCAACATCTATCTGCTCACCCGGTTCAACCTGTTTAACACCACTGAAACCAGGACCAGTTATCCCTATATTGCCATAAGGGCGGGTTATTCGTGGAGTACCTGGACAGGCGATACCTGGGGCGACGACAGAGGTCCCATGGAGGAGCTTAAGCTCGGATGGTCGTTTTACACCAAAGAGGCCAACTTACGGTGGAGTGTTTTTTTAGCGCCCAGCCTTTACCAGTATCATTTTATCCCGAAGATCGGGCTCGCATTTGAATTTTAGGAGATTTACAGCAGAATAAATTTTTCTCATGAAAATCCTGGTTTATATCCTTTGCGCACTGATGTGTTTGTGCATCCTGCCTCCTGAGCATCTGCATGCACAAAACGACGAGATCAGGAACCTCCTGGAGAAAGTTGAAAAGAGCCGGGGGAAGGAGCGGATTAGGTTAATGAAAAGTTTAAAAACCGGTTACAGTCTGCCGGCAACGGCATCCCAATCCACCAGCTTCCAGAAGTCGGCGATGTAATCGGGACGAACATTCTGTTTGTCGAGATAGTATGCGTGCTCCCATACATCGCAGGTGAGCAGCGGGGTAGCGTTATATTTAACCGGGCAGCCGGCATTGCTCTCCTGAACGATCTCCATTTTTCCATCGTCCTTTTTGATGAGCCAGGCCCAGCCGGCTCCGAAAAGTGTGGCTGCAGAGGTGGAAAATTTCTCTTTAAATTCGGCAACCGAGCCGAAATTCTTTACTATGGCATCGGCCAGCGCACCGGTGGGGTCGCCACCGCCCTGCGGCTTCAGGCAGTTCCAGTAAAATGTGTGGTTCCACACCTGAGCGCCGTTGTTGAAAATACCTCCGGCCGATTTGCGAACGATATCCTCCAGCGAGGCATTCTCGAATTCGGTTCCGGCGATCAGTTTATTCAGGTTATTTACATACGCCTGGTGATGCTTTCCATAATGGAATTCTATCGTTCTTTTTGAAATAAACGGCTCCAGCGCATCGATGGAATAAGGCAATTTTGGAAGTTCGTGTGTCATAATAAATTAATTTTTAACTGTTTTTACGGTTTCAACTGCTTTCAGGAACGCCGGATCAATGGTGTTCATGATCGGATAGAATCCCTCGTTATCGAGGAGGTTACGGCCGATGTAAGCCTTGAGCATGACTTTTACATGCTTGTCTGATTTCGCCAGGTCCTTTCCCTGTCGTTTCACCCCCTTCTTTTCAGCATACCGGATGTAGTCCTGGTACATCGCATCGGTGATCCGGAATCCCTGGTCGAACTTGTCGACATCGCGGAAACGCTGTAACTGCGGGCGGTTCCGGTCGGTATAGTCAAAAGCCCACTGGTATACCAGCCCCTTATTGATGGAGAGGTTATAATAGATCAGGGCGGAGTCTCTTTCCAGCGGGGTGAAGACATCGGGCATAATTCCGCCGCCACCATAGACGATTTTTCCTTTCGGGGTGCGGAATTTAAGAGAATCGGCAAACCTGATGCTGTCGGGATTCTCCAGTTCACCATTCAGGTATCGCTGCATGTGATCGTTGTTGTAAACCTCCACGCCATCCTTGTACGATTTCTGGATGCAGCGGCCGGTGGGGGTGTAATATCTTGCCACTGTAAGGCGCACAGCGCTTCCGTCTTTGAAATTCAGCTGCTCCTGAACGAGCCCCTTGCCAAACGAACGGCGCCCGACAATGGTGGCACGGTCGTTGTCCTGGAGAGCGCCGGCTACGATTTCCGAAGCAGAAGCCGACCAGTCGTCGACCATCACAACCAGTTCTCCCTGTTCGAAAAGTCCTTCACGTGTAGCCCGGGCTACATCCTTTTTATGGTGCATCCCCTGGGTGTAAACGATGAGGGTTCCAGATGGGAGGAATTCATCAGCCAGGTCCACGGCCTGGTTGAGGTAACCTCCCCCATTGCCGCGCAGGTCGAGGATCAGTTTTTTCATCCCCGAAGTAATCAGCGTTTCGAGGGCGTTGTGCACCTCTTCACTCGTGGTTGCCGCGAAATTGCTCAGCCGGATATAACCCACACCGGGTTCAACCATGTAGGCAATGTCCATGCTGTAGGTGGGAATCACATCGCGTTCGATGGTAAAATCTAGCAGACCTGCAGCGCCCCGCCTGAAAATCTTTACATTCACTTCGGTACCCTTGGGCCCCTTGAGCTTGCGCATCACGTCGTTGTTGGTGATCTTCACCCCGGCAATCTTCTTCCCGTCAACAAGAACGATCCGGTCGCCGGCACGGATACCGAGCTTCTCGCTGGGACCGCCCGAAACCGGTGTGATCACAACCACGGTATCGTTTTCGATGCGGAACTGTACACCGATCCCCTCGAAACTCCCCAGCAGCGGGTCGTTGGCCTCATGGAACTCATCGGCCGAGATGTATACTGAATGGGGATCGAGCCGCTCAAGCAGGCCGTTGATGGCCTTCTCCTCTACTGCCTTCGTTCTCAGGGTATCCACATAATTTTCATGAACATATTCGATCACTTCACGCACTTTGTCGCTCCCTTTGGTAAAGGGGACGATGTTGCTGGTGCGGGTTCCGAGAAATATTCCAAGTACTATACCCCCGATGAGTACAAGTGCGAACCATATCGGGAGATAGGGGTTAAATCTTCTGTTTTCCATCAATCTGTTGTATTTCCTTCTGTCAGTTCAGTCTAAAACGTAAAATATGGCAGTTATTATATATCAAATAAAGTCAAATTTCAGGGTTCCGTTGAAATAGAGCCACGATTCAGCCTTTCGCCGGCGCACAAGTCCGGGCAAAACCTTGCCTCCGCCGTATACCCACTTGTTAAACTCCCTTTCAATCGCCGGATCACCGGGATTTAAATTCACCTTCTTCAGCAGCGTGGAACCCTTGAGTCCGTTGGTCCCCACGTTATAGGCGAAGCTCACCAGAGAATCGAATTGTGATTGTGTGATGGCATCTGTTGTGTAGGAATCGACAGTCTGCTGGGTATTCCTCAGATCGAACCTGAGAAACTCATAGGCCTGCTCAACGGTGATCACATCGCCTTGCTTCACCCGCTGCCCGGTCGGGTAGATGGTGGTACCGATGCCGATGGTCCAGACCCCGGCAGGACATTTATAGGCGGTCAGGTATTTTTCAATCTGGCCGCCGCATTCGAACTCTTCAATAAGCTTAAGGCAATCATCGGAAACCGAAAGGATCTTTGACGCCGGAGGTGCAGCTGTATTTCCCATAACCCATTATTTTGAATGAGTAAAGATAAGAAATTTTCGCTATTTCGCCATTTCGCTATTTTTTTCCTTGTATCTCCTTTACCCTGTTCTTTGCATAATCGCCGTACGACATTTGTTGAGGGAGGTCAATTTCCGGCTCATTTCCGGCCTCCATATTCCTCAGGAATTCGCGGTACCATGGGAGTGCTTCATAGGGTTTGCGCAGGTGAAAATCATACTGGTAGGCCAGTTTGAACCGAAGCGTGTTTTTCGAAGGGTTGGTCTCCAGGGCTTTCTTCAGGTAAATAACCGGCAACTCAGCGTTGCCTTTTGAGGTATTCGCATCGGCCAGTTCGCTGTAGAGTGTTGACTGGAACTGACCCGAGGGCATCAGCAGCCGGAGTGTGCGGTTGAGATAGGCAAGTCCCGTATCGACTGCCAGTGACCGGTATGCTGAAACACCGTAATAAAAACACACCTCGGCATCGGTGGTGTCACTGTAAAAGGCCGATCTGAAAAAAGGGGCGGCGGTGTCGTACTTCTCCTGCTTGTACCAGGCCAGCCCCAGATACTTCATGGTAAATTTAGAAGAATCGCCAAGACCAGCGCATAGGCTTAACTGCCTTGCTGCCGCTTTAAAATCGATCAGCAGGTAATAGCAATAGCCACTCTGTTTGAGAATGGGAATACAGGCTGAATCCTGGTTCTGCAGGTAGAGTTGTGTCCAGTAAAGCGCCATGGATATATCGTTTTCCCGAATCAGCACATTCACCAGTTTCCCGGTTGCATATTGATCGTACGGACTGATCCGGAGAGCCCTCCGGTAAAAGCGGATGGCCGAATCGGAACGCCTGAGTTCGTTGTAGCAGTTGCCCAGTTGCCGGGCAATGTAGTAAGAGGTTGAGTCGTTGCGGTACAATGCGCCGAAAACCTGCAATGCCCCCGGGTAATCCTCTGCGGAATAGTACAGGTTGGCAAGCTGCAGTGCAAAATACCTGTTGCCGGGCGAAAGCTCATTAATCTTCCGGCTCACTGAGATCGCCTTTTCCGGATCGCCCGACAACCTGTACACATTGACGAGTTCATTGAGCACGGTGATATCGGTGCTGTCAGTTAGTACTGCCTTCCCGAGCGCAGCAACGGCCTCCCGGTACTGGTACATTGCAGCCAGCGACCGCGCCTTCAGCAGCATCAGGTCGGCGCGGGTGCTGTCGCGCGAAAGAAACAGTTCAGCCAGACCGACGGCCTGGCTGAACTGGCATGATTCCATCAGGGATTTGATTTGCTGAACAGGTTCACGCTCCTGGCTCCGGGATATCCCGGGAAGAAACAGGGATAGAATTACAAGCCCATAAAAAGAACGCACCATAATACATACAATTAAGGTATCTCATTACCTCGCTCCCTGCCTGCCGGCAGTCAGGTTTCGCTTTTTTAATTGAGTGCAAATTTAATCGGGAGATTGAACTGGACGGCTACCGGCTTTCCTTTATTTTCACCAGGAGTCCAGTTGGGCATCATTTTAACTACACGCACAGCCTCTTCGTCACACCCGGAACCAATGCCCCGCAAAACCTTCACGTGGGTCACGGCGCCATCTTTCTCCACCACGAAGGTGACGTAAACTGTACCCTTGACACCTTTCTTTAGCGCCGCTTCAGGATACTTGATGTTCTCGAGAAGAAATTTGGTGTAACCCTCCTGTCCGCCAGGATACGACGGCTGTTTCTCAACCACTGTATATACCTCATTTTGGGGTTTGGGAGCGACATATTTGACCTGTGTTTCCTGTTTTTGCTTATCCTGGATAACCGGGTCGGGGGCTGAAGTTAAATGAACCGGTGCAAGTACGGGGCTGCCGGTAATAGTCAGCGGCTCGGAATTGCTGTACGAACGGGCTGTGAGCAGAAACAACAGCACCAGAAGTACAGGCAGGGCAATGAGCACTTTGCTCTTCGCCCATGTTTTTGATTTGGGTTTTGTCATCATGGCAATTCGTTTTTTAAGTAAGGATACATTGAAATTATTGGTCAGCCCGTTCACCCTTACGCCCATGGTTTCGTCGAGGATCATTTGCTGGTATTTATGACGGCTGATCCCGTTCTGCAGAACGGCCTCGTCAGCCAGGTATTCATGGATTGTCTTCATTTCGCGGCCCGCCAGCCAGATCACCGGGTTAAACCATTGCAGGATGCCGGCCAGCTCGATCAAAATCATGTCGAGCGTATGGCGTTGCCTGATGTGAACCCGCTCGTGTGCCAATATCGCACTGAGGCTTTCGTTCGGCAACACCTTTTCGTTGATGAAGACCAGGTTAAAGAAGGAGAAGGGGGCGTAACCCCGGTCGACAAAGACCACCCGCTGGCCATTATGGCTCCGGATTCCGAAGCGCCGTGTGATGAGATACAATTGTATCATCTGCATGACGAACCGCAACAGGAAAATGACCACGCCGGTGAGATAAACAACCGCTGCGATCTCCATCCACCCGAGGTGGTTCATAAGCGTCAGCTGCACCTTTTCCGGGGTGATAATCACCGGTTCGAGAAAAATCACCATGCCTGCAGCAGAACCCCGGGAAACCCATTCCAGGGGCAATAAGGGCAGCAACATGGAGAAGATCACCATGGCAAGCAGGTAGAAGCGGTTAACAAGAAAAAAAGTATCCCGCCTCAGAAAGAACCAGTAAATGGCATAGAGCACCCCGATGCACAGGGTTGACTCAAACAGGTATAATAATATTGTATTCATCACTAACCCTCCTTCTGTTTTCTGATCTCTTCGTTGATGGTCCTCTGGATCTCTTCAAGCTCTTTCACGCTAAGTCTCTCCTCGGTTGCAAAAAAAGAGGCCAGCGATTTGTAAGAGTTACCGAAGTAATTTGTCATGAAACCCCTGAAAGAGGTTTTTGTATACTCCTTTTTTGATATGGCCGGGAAATACTCATGGGTACGGCCATAGGCCTTGTGCCCGACGAACCCCTTCTGTTCAAGGATCCTTACGATGGTTGACACTGTATTGTAGGCAGGCTTCGGTTCCGGGAATTTCTCCAGGATGGCATGAACCATCCCCTTCTCAATATCCCAGAGAATCTGCATTACCTCCTCCTCGGCACGCGTGAGTGTGGAGGGAATATCGGCTTGTGTTTGTTTTGGTTTCATATTAGTGTGCTGATGTGCTGATGTGCTGATGTGCTGATGTGCCAATGTGCCAATGTGCCGATGTGCCAATGTGCCAATGTGCCGATGTGCTGATGTGCCGATGTGCCGATGTGCTGATGTGCTGTCAGTTTTGAAAGTACAAATATACAACTAAATTTTTAGTTTGTCAACTAAGTTTTTAATCATACGCCGATTATTTTGGGGATTTCACCGAAAAGAACCGGAAAATTAAAATATATTTGTTTGTCCTTAAACTGAACCCCATGAAAAAAATGTACCTGATTTTCGCCTTCTTCGTTGCTTTTGGATTATCTGTCCATGCGCAACTGACCATTTCGCCCGGCAGCATTAAAGATTCCCCCGGAGCAAACATCCTCTGGGAGGATTTCAACGGTGTTAGCGGCATTCCTGCCGGCTGGACTGATTTTACAGAGGACGGCTGGGACATGATGCTGGTTCAGAATGATGCCATGATGTTCTTCAAACAGAGCACCGGGGTAAAACTGATGATCCTCTCAACTCAGCAGCTCGACCTGAACAATGCCTCCCTGCTTACTTTCGATTTCAGTTCGGCGCTTGTGCCCAGCACCCTTAAGGTGGGGATCATGACAAATCCTACCAACCCCTCCACCTTCCAGCAGCTTACAACCTTCCAGGCCGATACCGGATGGAACAGCTACCAGGTGCCGCTGGGCACGGTCAACGGAACCTATTACCTTGCCTTCAATTGGGTGGGTCAGTTCTTCAAGTCGGCCAACCTCGACAACGTTCTGGTGGTCGACGATGCCGTTCAGAACAACATCCCCACGGCGGTTAACGCCCTTGCGCTTACAGCAGCCCCGGCCGGCGCTCCCGGAGGTACCATAAGCTGGATAAACCCCAGTCTCGAAGCCGACGGCGATCCCCTCACCGACCTGGATTCCATCGTTGTAAAACTCAACGACACCCTTTACACAACACTCCATAACCCGCCCATCGGACAACCCCAAACCCTGAATGTAATTGTTACAACACCTGGATTTTATACCGCTGCCCTGGTGCCCTACAATACGGCAGGCGAAGGGGTCTCCTCCACTACCGACCCGGTCTGGCTTGGACTCGACACCCCGGGTGAACCCATCAATGTCACCCTCACCCAGAACGGCAACCTGGCCACAATATCCTGGTCACCCCCGGCTGTGGGCGAACATGGTGCCTGGTACAACGGGGTTGTCACGGAATATACGGTAACCCGGGCCGACAACAATCAGAAATATTTGCCCGGAACCGATACCAGCCTGGTATGGGACATCACCGATCCGGGTACTTTTAACTTCAAGGTAACACCCTACAATACCTCCGGCGAAGGAGTTTCAGGCATATCCAACCAGGGAGCCTTCCTTACCGGAAATTACCTGCTCTACGAAGATTTCTGGGTTGACGTACCTGCCTTTCTCTGGACCGTTCAGGGCGAAGACTACTTCAACTGGATGCATTTCCCTTCGGCAGATGCCGGCGGTACTGCCCCCGAACTCCTCTTCCAGTCGACCACTCCGGGAATCAACGGCAACTTCCGAATGGTTTCTCCGCCACTCAACACCACAGGAAAAAACGCTGTCACCCTTGAGTTCATGCACTCCCACAGCTGGGCCTCAGGCGACTACCAGTTCAAGGTCGAAACCTCTTCCGACGGGGGAGTTACCTGGCACGACAACTGGGCCATTACTGTTAGCCAGAACCTCTCAGCCGAAAAGGTAACGCTTGTGATCAGCAATGCTGATGTTGGCTCCGCCACCTTCCAGTTTGCATTTACCTATAGCGGTTATGAAGGCAATGTAACCTATTTCTTCCTCGACAACATCCGGCTCTACCCCACAGCCGGTACCGACCTTGCCGCCAACACCATCCTGGTCCCGGTGGTTGTTGAGCCCGCCGACATAGTAACCCTGAAAGCTGTCGTGCAAAGCCTCAGTTCAGCATCCGCAGCCTATACTGCAACCTTCGTCATCTCAAACACCTCCGGAGTTCTCTTTACCGACTCACTTGCAACTACAATCCAGAGTGGGGCCATCGATACACTCACCTTTGCCCCCTGGCCCGCCGCGGAAGGGGAGAATACCTCCCGCGTTTTCGTCCGTTGCCTTCTCGATGACCAGCACGCCAATGATACGGCAACGGCGGCGCTCAATGTTTACAAAACATCACCCCGAAAACTGGTCATCATGGAGGATGCAACCGGTACCTGGTGCACCTATTGTCCCGGCGCCGCGATGGGCATAGCCGACCTGCTTACAAACGGTAAAGCCATTGCAGCTGTATCGTACCATGGTGGCGATACATACGAAACCGCCGACAGCAGGGCACGGATCGACTACTACGGCATCACGGGATACCCCACCATGATGTTCGACGGTGTTCTGTCTTACGTTGGAGGTACCCATTCCACATCCCTCTATAGCGACTACCTCCCGCTTGTCGACAAACGACTGGCAATCGCATCACCGGTACAACTCTCTTTCGGGCCCATGCAGCTGCAGGGAAACGATGTTTCCGCCCCGGTTACCATCACCTCTCTCTCTCCGGTAAGAAACAACAACCTGGTTATGCATGCCGTGCTCACCGAATCTCACATACCCGAAAACTGGCAGGACCAGACCGAACTCAATGAGGCGGCCCGCCTGATGTATGGCGGTGCAGAGGGTGTTGCCATCGACCTGGCCGACAAGTCCGATATGAAAGAGGTGCAGTTCACCCTCAGCAGCGGCTGGGTGCAGGCAAACCTGCAACTTGTGGCCTGGGTTCAGGATACGGTAACGAAGGAGATCTTTGGAGGAGAGAAGGGATTCAGCGTAGGACTAGAAGAACTGAACCGCGGGAAGATGCAACTTTATCCCAACCCCGCTTCCGCGATGACCAGATTCCCGCAACTTGAAAATGGAGAGGTAACAATTTACGACCTGACCGGGAAGGAGATAATCCGCCTCGCCGGGATTAATGGGAACTACCTCCTTGATGTCTCATGGATAAACAACGGACTCTACCTGGTCAACATCAGCTCGGGAGGGAAAGAGTACTACAGTAAATTAAGTGTGATTCACTGAAGAGGACAAGCGGTCAAGCGGACAGGCGGACAAGCGCACAGACCCCAACTCTTAACTCTTCACTCTTCACTCTTAACTCCTAACTCTACATGTGGTATTCCCTCACCAGGTAAGTCTCCATACTCGGATAATCGATAAACGCCTTGGTATCCCTGTATACCTCGATCATATGCTGAACGATCACCCACGGGCTGCCGAAAAAGAGAAAGGGGTTCAGCAGGTCGGCCCGGGAGCGGAAATGCTCCTCCACGATACCACCCCAGGCAGGTTCACCGGATGCAATCATGGCTGAAACCACGTTGCGGTTGTAATGCCACAGGGGATGGATCCTCAGCGACAGCGGGGTGTGGCTGTTGTGCCACCGGTCGATGAAGGTCTCCTGCGAAATTCCCTTTTTTGGCCTGAAGAGGGTGAGCAGGCATACACCCGGGGTCACCGTACCGTTCTTCCAGCTCTTGCTGTAACTCACCGGGATAGCTTCGTCCACCCTTGTGGCGCCACGAAACCCATCCATTCCGATGAGGAGCGGAATACCGTCTTCACCTCCGGTCTCCTTCGTGATGACGGAGATGGCAGCCATCTTATTTTTCCTGAACGGGATGATGGAAACCAGCGGCGGCGGGGTTTCGGTGAGAGTAACCCACATTTTTTCGGGGTGCATGGTCTGTGACACCACTGTTGCTGTAGCCAGTATTCTCTCGCGAAAAACCGGATAGGATTCGGCAGCCAAGCCGCCGATAAGATAGATCTCTTTATTCATGGCACCAAAAATATAAATATTATCCGCGCAAATCTGCGTTTTGATCTGCGCAAATCTGCGAGATATTTTCAAGAATAAAAAACAGCCAATCCGTACATTTGCGTCTTAATTGAATGAAATGACACATGCCTCCCGCTGCACCATCCTCCTCACCGGAAGCTCCGGATTTATCGGAAAAGCCATCGTAAAGGAGCTGCTGGCTCCCGATTCGCC
>CAYHCQ010000009.1:38374-40408 GCA_964355115.1 uncultured Prolixibacteraceae bacterium
GCTCCGGATTTATCGGAAAAGCCATCGTAAAGGAGCTGCTGGCTCCCGATTCGCCCCTGAATTTATCGCTGATCCGGATATTCGACATAAACCCTTATCGGGGAGAATCCGACCCGCGCATCGAAACAGTTACCGGCGACATCCGCGATTATGAGGCCGTTACCAGGGCCTGCGAAGGTATCGATGTGGTGATCCATGCTGCCGCCATCGTCGACTGGGGAACCCAGCCCGAAGAGGTGGTCTATTCGGTAAACTTCACAGGAACTGAGAACATCGTCAATGCCTGTCTCGCCAACGGGGTGAAACACCTGGTCTATACCAGCTCACTCGACGCCATCTATGAAGGAAAGCCACTAGTGGGGATCGACGAAACCATCCCCTACCCGGCAAAACATCCCAACATGTACTGCCGCTCCAAATACCTCGCCGAGAAACTGGTGCTGGAAGCCAATAACCTCACCCCTCGACCCCATGGCGGGCCAAATGACCTCACCCCCCGACCCCCTCTCCTGGGAGGAGAGGGGGCTTTTTCAACTTGCGTGCTGAGGCCGGCCGATGTTTATGGCCCGGCCGACCCGTTTCACATCGGTTCGCTTATCGACATGGCTAAAGGTGGATTTTACGTGCGGCTCGGCGACGGCACCTCTAAATCGCAACATGTCTTCGTGGGAAATATCGCCCGTGCCCATGTAGAGGCCGCTGCCGCCCTGCTCGCCGGCAACCCTGCCATCGCCGGACAAGCCTACTTCATCACCGATGGTGCCCCGTCGAACTTTTTTCACTTCTTCGATGCCATCGTCGAGGGTGCCGGATACCCGGTCTGGCCAAAGAACCTCTGGATCCCGCGCCCCGTTGCCTATGCCATGGGCGCCCTGGCCGAATTCTTCGCCCTTATCATACGCCCGGTGAAAAAGTACAACCCCAAATTCAGTCGCTTCGCCGTAATGTACACCTGCAGCGACTTCACCTTCAACACCAACAAAGCCCAAAGTGACTTCGGATTCACCCCGAAGTACAGCAAGGAGGAGGCGTTTCAGATGACGGTAGACTATTTCAGGAGAGGGAATTGAAATATAATAATTTCATAATGGTGAATAGAATCACCAAAATATGCTTATATTTGGTGGACAGAATCACCAAATACACATAAACCATTTCTATCTATCTGAATTATAGTGGATATACTCATCGAAAAATCCAATAAGAGCATTCAGTCTGTTCTTTATCCATACCAGCGGGAGGTGATCGGAAAGATCAATTGGGATTGGAAGATGAATGGCATTGTAGGCGCCCGGGGTACCGGTAAAACCACCTTGCTGCTTCAACGGTTACAGCAAATAAAAAAAGCGGGGCGTGAGGTCCTTTATGTCCGGCTTGACGATCTTTATTTCGCCGATCATCGTATTTACGATCTGGCAGACACTTTCCGGAAAAATGGCGGGGAATACCTTTATCTGGATGAAGTCCACAAATATTCAGGCTGGGCAAGAGAACTTAAAAATATCTATGACTCCATCCCGGAGTTGAAATTGGTCTTCTCAGGGTCCTCCATCATTGAGCTCACAAAACAGGATGCCGACTTAAGCCGAAGGGCATTGATGTACGAGATGACCGGGCTCTCCTTCCGGGAATATCTGCTTATGTCGGATGTTATTGCATTGCCTTCCTATCCGTTGGCTGAAATTTTCAGGGATCATGTTGACATTGCTTCCGCAATCATCAGGAACATTCCGGTGCTAAAATATTTTTCATCCTACCTGAAGAGCGGATTTTACCCCTATTTCCTGGAGCCGGAGCGGGATTATTTTACAACTCTCGAACAGATCATCAGAACGGTGATGGAAACCGATTTGCGGTTCATTGAGAATTTCGACATCGCCCAAAGCAAAAAAATGCTGGTCCTTTTAAAGGTAATCGCTGCCTCGGTTCCATTTAAACCCAATGTTTCTAAGATCAGCGGAAAAACAGGATTGCACAGGCAAACAGTACTGCAGTATTTTCAATACCTCGAAAAAGCCCGGATGATCCGGCTTG
>CAYHCQ010000010.1:0-37880 GCA_964355115.1 uncultured Prolixibacteraceae bacterium
CCGCTGGCTGTACCGGCATAGATCCGCTGGCCGGTCTGATCGGTATTGTCGTAGATCACGCTGCGTGTCGGACCGGTGACATTGGTCGGGCCCATCGACTGCCAGTCGAGGCCCAGGGCGGAGGCCGACTTCAGGTTGAGTTCTCCGAGTTGCTGACGGGCCTTGATTACATCTTTTATGTCCACCTTGCCGGTTAACTGGTTTGCACGGATGCGTTCCCAGCGGCTTTTACCGGAGTAACCGGGTGTACCGGCTACCGACAGTGCAGAAAATAAAAGGAAAGAAAGTCCCACAAAAGCTGTTAACAAGCCAGATGGTAAAATTCTGTTTTTCATATCACTCGTTTTAATTTGGACTATATTGTTAGTGTAGTTTTCCTAAACCAAGGCAAATCAACATAATAAGCAATCCCGCAACCAACCTGTTTTTCAACGAACAAATATAAGTTAAAAAGTTTATTCTCCAAAAAAAATATTTGTAATATAGGAATGTGGGATATGGGATGTGGGATGGGGGATGTGGGATGGGAGATCTTCTGGTATTTGTTGCATTGTTGATATCTTGATAGATTTTATGGTTCACCTTTTCAGTAATTCCGGATTAAGGAATAAACAATATATGAGTTACAAAAATCTTGAAATATGGAAATTAGCTCATTTTTTAGTGACTGAGATCCACATGATGACTATTCAGGACCTTCCAGGATTTGAGAAGTATGAGGAGGGTTGTCAAATCCGCAGGTCAATGAAATCGGTAAAATCAAATATCGTTGAGGGGTATGGCCGACGGCGTTATAAACTGGAATTCTTACATTTCTTAACGATCGCACACGCTTCTCTCGAAGAAACGGTAGATCATCTCGAAACCTTGCATTCAACAAAATCTCTGAAAAATGACGAGAAATATCAGATTCTTTACACGAAACTTGACCTCTTGGGACGACAACTGAATAAATTCATCCAGGGAGTAATCAGGGAGCATAGGTCATGATGTAAAACATCCCACATCCCACATCCCACATCCCACATCCCACATCTCACATCTCACATCTCACATCTGATCCAGCGAGTTCACCGGCAGCCAACCCACCGAGCCGTTGGCGATGCGGATCTCATACCAGGCGCCGATACGGTCGATGAGCTGCACTTTGCTCCCTTCGTGGATTACGAACAGGTCGGTGCTTTTATCGTCGGGGGATGATTTTACTGTAATGGTGGGAGCAAAAACGATGGCTTCGGCCGAGGAGCGGGAAATGGACGAACCGCTCCAGGAGAAGATGAGGGAGAGTAAGGCAAGGAACATAACAACCAGCGCTGTCCAGAATCCGAGCTTACGCAGGATCAGCACACGGGAAACGAGGTAGAGGACTCCGGCGCCGAGTGCTGTTAAAAAGAGAACAATGCCCATCCAGGCCCAGGTATCGACAGGGAATATGGCGACCAGCGCCTTGTACCAGCGCTTGTAAAACAGCTCCGGCAGGGGCTCTATTTTGTCGGCGATCTTGTTGTTGGCTACCTTGAGGTTGAAGTCAATGTCCTCGTTTGCGGGGTCGAGCTGCTTTGCCCGCTCATACCATAGGATGGCTCCGGCAAGGTCGTTCATTTTAAAGCAGGCATTGCCGAGGTTGTAATAGAGTTCCGGCGACTCGAGCCCCATGGCCACCACCTGTTTATAGGTATCGGCGGCCTCGGTATAACCTCCTGCGGCATATGCCTTGTTGGCCTTCGCGATAAGAACCTGCTCCGTACCGGAGAAGACTGCCAGCGAAACGAAAAACAGCAATATGGTGAGAATAACGGGTTTCATCCTTTGAGTTAAGAGTTAAGAGATAAGAGTGATGAGTTAAAATGACAATTTTCTCGCAGATTTTCGCTGATTATAGCGCAGATTCCCGCAGTTAAATTATTAATTATCAACTATTAACTATTAATTATTAATTATTAACTATCTCAGCTCACGTTCGATCTTCGTGATGATCTCCAGCGCCTGTGCATAGATCCTCTCCATATTAATAGTCTTCTCTCCCGGGGCAAAACGTGCAAATTCGGTATTATTCAGTGTTTCAGTGAATTGTGCAATGATCTCTTCGTTCACATTTTTCCGCACCAGCGCATCGTGCACCGAGTCGATGCTGAGTCCGGCCAGGGGAATGCTGAATTTGTCGCTAAGGTAGCCCCAGAGCGCCTGGGAGATCTCCACGTAGAACTCATCCTGTTTCCCGGACTTCTGGTACTCTTCGGATTTGCGCAGCCGTTTGCGGGCGATCTTTGTGGCTCTCAGGTTTTTCATCAGTACTGTATCGCTGCGCCGGGCGGCCAGTTTGCGCCATAACACGACGATTGCCAGGAACAGGGCGAGCGGGATGATGAGAAGTATCCAGAAGGCAAGGGACCCGAAGAACATTGCACCTTTACCGGATAGGTCGAAGGGCTTGTCCTTAATATGGCGTATGTCGCTTCCGATGTACTTGATATCCTCCTTATTTGCTCCTGAGTAGGTTACAGCAGATGATGCCTCCCCGGTCCCTTTTTCGATATCGAGGGTAAATTCAGGACTTGAGAGGGAAACATAGTGTCCTTTTTTCAGGTCGAAATAGCTGAATGTGATGGGCTTGATGGTGAACTTCCCCGGTTTGCGGGGGATGAGGAGGTACTCAAAAGTCTGGCTTCCTGAAATTCCACCGCCTGCAGTCCTGATGTCGCTTGTCACTTTGGGATCATAGGTCTCAAAATCTGGCGGGAAGATGACCTTCATCTTATCGATAAGCTGGATGTTACCCTCTCCCGACACCACGCATTTGAGGTTAACTGCCTCGTTGGTCTTCAGGCGGGTCTTGTCAATCTCGCAGCGAAATGCAAAGTTGCCCACGGCGCCGCTGAAATCGGCCGGCTTTCCGGCTTCAGGCAGTGGGCGCACACTCACGATAACCGGGTTCGACTTCAGTGTTTTCTCAATTGTTGCATAGCTTGAATTCATGAAGCTGTCGTTGAAGAAGTCGTCGAAGAACGGGTCGCCTGTGCGGGTACGGGTCTGTCGTTTAACCTGGGCAATACATTCGAGTTCGAGCGGGTCGATGACAAGTTTACCCGATTTGAGCGGGAAGAGGGCGATCTTGCGGATATCGGCCACCACGTATTGCTCGCCGTCGATCACCTGCCGGGTTTGCTGAAGCTTGTCGTTCTCCTTCACGAGATTCTGGGACCAGAAACCGGAGAAGGAGCTCAGTTTGCTGATGTTGATCTGGGCGATGGGGACTTTGGTGAATATCTTGTAGGTGACCACGATGCCTTCACCCTGGAGCGGACTGGAATTTGAAGCAAACGCTTTGACATAGACATCGTTGGTACCCGTAACCACCCCTTGCTGACCCCCTGTTGCCTGTTGCCTGTTGCCAGCTGCCTGACCTTGTGCCGAATTGGAATTTTTCACCACTTTGATGGTCACCGTATTGGATGTGTATTGTTTCTTGTCGACGGTAACAGTGGCCGGAGGGATCTCGAAGGTGCCCTCTTGTTTCGCCTGGATCAGGTAGGAGAAGGTGTATGTTATCGACATACTTGTGCGCCCGTTAATTGAACGGATGCTGGATGTGGTGCTGGTGTTCGGGCCGCTTAGCATATCAAATGCCGGCATATTCGGTCCGCGGAAATTGGTCCCCTGTCCGGTAAGCACATAGGTGAGGGTGAAGGTCTCCCCCACTACAGCAGTGGATTTGGCCGAAGCGGTGAACTCGACAGCCTGAGCGAAGCCGCTCACACTAACGAACAATAGTAGGATAGATATAATATAGTTCTTCATAATCAATTACCAATCCTTTTCAATCCCTACGGTCTGCACCTTGGCCTTCTGTTTCTTCACCTTCTGCATGGTCTTCTTTTCGTCGTTCTTTAGTGCTTCGAGCATCCTGTCGGCGTCGTCCTTGCTGATCTTCTTCTGATCCTGCGGAGGCTTCTGCTGGTTGTTGTCGTTGTTCTGATCCTTGGGCTGCTCTTTCTTCTCTTTCTCGTCCTTCTTGTCGTCCTTTTTATCCTGGTTCTCTTTGTTTTGCTGCTCCTGCTGTTTCTTTAGCATCATTCTGGCGTACTCAAGGTTGTATTTCGTGTCGATGTCCTTAGGGTTGTTTACCAGTGCATTCTTGTATGCCGCAATACTTTTGTCGTAATCCTTTGCCTGCAGGAATGAGTTGCCGAGATTATGGTACACCTCCGACAGAACCTTTTTGTCCTTGTTCTTATCGGCTAAGTTAGTGTAAATCTTGGCCGACTCTTCGAAATTGTTCTCCTTGTACACGGCAGTACCCAGGTTGAACTGGCCTTTCACCGACTCCTTATTAACCTCCAGCGCCTTCCGGTAGTCCTTCTCGGCCTCCTTGAAGTCGCCCTTTTCGAACTTGTTGTTGCCCTGACGTAGCAGTTTGTTCTCTTTCTGGGAGAACGCAGAGCTCAGAGCAAGCGACAACAGCAAGGTTATTAAGGGTCTCATTTTATTTACGATCTTAGGTTACGATTGAATATTTCTCGCAGATTTCCGCTGATTAAGCGCAGATTCCCGCTGATTAAAATGGTTTGATCTTTCGCAGCCAGCTTGTCTTTCGTTCAAAAACAAACAGGTCGAGGATCAGCAGAAGCAATGCCAGTCCCACAAAGTACTGGTAACGTGTTTCGTAGTCGCTAAACTGTTTCTCTTCGATTTCGGCTTTCTGTATCTTGTTGATGTCGTCGAATATCTTTCGCAGACCGGTTTCGGAGTTGGTGGCGCGCACATACATTCCCTTGCCGATGCTGGCGATGCGCTGCAGCAGGGTCTCGTCGAGCCGGGTCATCACGGTTTGTCCTTCGCGGTCCTTTTTGTATCCGGTCATCACACTGCCGTTATACTCGGGGATGGGTACCCCCTCGGGAAGTCCCATGCCGATGGTGTAAATGGCGATGCCCTTCTTTACGGCGGCATCGGCCTGTTCAAGGGCATTCCCCTGGTGGTCTTCGCCGTCGGTGATGATTATGATGGCCCGGTTGTGCTTTGATTCGCCGAAACTGTTGGCAGCCAGCTCAATGGCATCTGCGATGGCGGTTCCCTGGGTTGACACGATGCCGGTATTGATGGTGGAGGTGAACATCTTGGCGGCGGCATAGTCGGTGGTTATCGGAAGCTGGGTGTAAGCTTTCCCGGCAAAGACGATGATTCCGATGCGGTCACCCTCCAGGTTATCGACAAGCCTCGAAATCGATTGTTTTGCCCGTTCGAGCCGGTCGGGTTTGATATCCTGGGCAAGCATGGAGTTGGATACGTCGAGACAGATCATCAGATCGATCCCTTTGCGTTTTACCTTTTCGAGCCGCGAGCCTGTTTGCGGGTCGGCCAGGGCAAATATGAGGCTTGCCAGGGCCAGCATAACCAGCGTGAATTTCAGGATAGTCTTCACCCCCGAATAGTCGGGCATGAGCTGACGCATCACCTCCCGGTCGCCATATTTTGCCATGGTGCGCTTCTTCCAGAGAAGGAAGAGCACAAGCAGCGCGGTGAAGGCCGGGATCAGGGCAAGCAGGTAGAAGTAATATGTGTGGGCGAATCTGAACAATTTACGATTTTAGATTTACGATTTACGATTAAGGTATATTCTTCAAATACAAATATCTCAGCAACGTTTCCAATCCCAGCAGGATGAACGCCAGCAATACCAATGGTAAAAACTCCTCTTTCTTTTTTCTGAACTCTGTGACATCGATCTTGGATTTCTCCATCTTGTCTATCTCCTGGTATATAGCGCGCAGTTTGGCGTTATTGGTTGCCCGGAAATACTTTCCGTCGGTCATTTTGGCGATCTCCATCAGTAGAGGCTCATCGATCTTCACATCCACCATCTGTGTCTGGATGCCGAACGGGGTCTGCACCGGGTAGGGCGCCTGTCCCATGGTTCCCACGCCAACCGTATAGATGCGGATGCCGTAAAGTTTGGCTATCTCAGCGGCAGAGCGCGGGTCGAGGGACCCCATATTGTTCACCCCGTCGGTGAGGAGGATGATCACCTTGCTGAGGGCTTTGCTGCCCCTGAGACGATTTACGGCAGTAGCCAGGCCATCGCCCAGCGCGGTTCCGTCGTCGATCATGCCGCTTTTGATGTCCCTGAAGAGATTTTTCAGCACCGAATGGTCGGTTGTGAGCGGACACTGGGTAAAAGTCTCACCGCTGAAGATCACCAGTCCGATGCGGTCGTTTGGCCTGCCGTCGATGAACTCAATGGCAATATCCTTTGAGGCCTCCAGCCTGTCGGGCTTGAAGTCCATGGCCATCATCGAGCCCGAAACATCGAGCGCCATCACCAGGTCGATCCCCTCTACGCTGATATCCTGCCGGCTGAGACTGCTTTGCGGACGGGCAAGGGCAACAATGAGCAAGGCAATGGCAAGAACACGCATCGCATAACCGCCCGGGATGAGGATCAGCCTGATGTTCCAGAAGGTACGATCGAAACCCCCGGTACTGCTCACGCGGAGATCGGCGCTGTTCTTCTTCTTCCGGTAGAAATACCACACCACCAATCCCGGAATGAGGATCAGCAGGAAGAGAAAACCCGGATTGCCAAAGGTTATACCGTGCAATTTCTAATTAATAGTTAACAGTGAATAATTAATAATTAATAATTGACAGTTGACAATTGATATTTATCATATTTTCATTTTCTTCATAATTTCACATCGGCACATTGGCACATTGGCACATTGGCACATCGGCACATCGGCACATCGGCACATTGGCACATCAGCACATCAGGTTGTTTCATACACAAACTCCACGGCCTCGGTCAGGCTTTTTTCGTTCTCGCCGGCCACCGGCTGTGCTTTTGCGAACTTCACCATATCGGCGAGGATCAGGACGGCCGAAAGGCGGTCGATTGCCTGATGCGGACAGCCGGGTATTTCGGTGAGGCTCTCCATGATCTCGGCGCTGGTTTGTTCAAGGGCCGGAACGCGGAAACGCTCTTCAATATATTTACGCAGGATCTCTGTGAGTTCGGAATGGTACTCCTTAACCCTGCCAGCCTGCCATAATTTTTTTATTCTCAGCTTCTCCAGCTCGGTGAGTGCGGCCTCGTGCGGCAGCAGCTGCACCCGTTGTTTGATGGCAAAAACAGGCTTGTTCTTTTTTCTCCTTCGCCAGTACCAGACTCCTGCCACCACAACGGCCACTGCGGCGAGCGCCAGAAGAAGCCAGGGAAGGATCTCTTTAAATGTGAGGGGTACCTTCATGGGGCCTTTGATCGGCTTGATGGCCTGGGTGGTATCGACTTTGATCGTATGAACGATCAAAGTTAAGAGTGAGGAGTTAAGAGTTAACAGTGTTGTGTCGGGAGGAATGCGATATAGGAAGTCGATGCCGGGGATGGTATAAAATCCCGAGTCGTAGCATGTGAGGTTGAGTTCCTGTGTAAGGGTGATCGTTTTCGGCGAGGTGGCGGAGGCGACGGTGTCGACCTTCCCCCGGCCTATCACCTGTATGGTGCCAAGGATCGTGTCGGGTATAAAGGGCCATATCACCCGGGCGTTGGCCGGACCGGTGAACTGCAGCTTCAGTGCCGTGTGGTCGCCGATAAGCATGGAGGCGGTGTCGAGTTTGGCGGTAACCGAGACCTGTTGAGAGTAACCTAAGGTGCTGAAGAGGAGGAGAAGTAAAACCATGGTGATGTGCTGATGTGCTGATGTGCTGATGTGCTGATGTGCTGATGTGGTGAAATAGCGAAATGGTGAAAAAATAATATGGCAAAATCGCGAAATCGCAAAATCGTAAATATTAGTTTTTAATATATTGTTTTTATTACTCAACTCTTTACTATTAACTCTTTACAATTAATTCGCTTTCAATTATTAATTTCATTGGCACATTGGCACATCAGCACATCAGCACATCAGCACATTATCTCCTCCCGCTTCGCTTCTTGAACAACGCGAGCAAAGGCTTTATATAGTCCTGGTCGGTTCTGACCCGGGCAACGTCGACTCCCGAACGCATGAATGTATCGTTGATCCAGGCTTGCTGCTGGCTGTACCAGCTGTTATATTGCCGGCGCACCTTCATGGAGGAGGAGTCGACCCACATGAGGTGGCCCGATTCGGCATCCCTGACCCGCACCAGTCCGACGTCGGGCAGTTCGGTTTCCCGTTCATCTGAAATGTGCACCGCGATGAGGTCATGTTTCTTGTTGGCGATCCGAATGGCATCGTTGAACCCGGTATCGAGAAAATCGCTGAGAACGAATGCCGTGCACCGTTTCTTGATGGCATTTGTGAGATACCGGAGCGGTTCTGCAAGGTTTGTACCCTGTTCTTCGGGCCTGAATTCGATAAGTTCGCGGATGATGCGCAGGATGTGCGATGTCCCCTTCTTCGGGGGAATGAACTTCTCCACTTTTTTGCTGAAAAAGATCACCCCAACCTTGTCGTTGTTTTTGATGGCACTGAAGGCCAGTACCGCAGCTATTTCGGTGATCACCTCCTGCTTGAGTGCTTTTTTTGTGCCGAAGTGGTTGGAACCGCTCACGTCGATGAGCAGCATCACGGTGAGTTCGCGCTCTTCGTCGAAGATCTTGATGAAGGGGTGGTTGAACCGTGCCGTAACGTTCCAGTCGATGTTGCGTATGTCGTCGCCGAACTGGTATTCGCGCACCTCCGAGAAGGCCATACCGCGTCCCTTGAACACAGAGTGGTATTGTCCCGAAAAGATCTGGTTACTCAGACCCCGGGTTTTAATCTCGATTTTGCGGACTTTTTTAAAGAGTTCTGCGGATTCCATGGTTTGTTTCTGGATGCTGGATGCTGGATGCTGGATGCAAGATTAAATCCTGTATCCTGTATCCTGCATCTGTTAATCCTTAAGGTACTTCAACCGTATTAAGTATCTCATTGATAATATCTTCACTCGTAATATTTTCGGCTTCTGCCTCGTAGGTGAGGCCGATGCGATGGCGGAGAACGTCGTGGGCAACCGCCCGGATATCCTCGGGGATCACATAGCCGCGGCGTTTGATGAAGGCGTAGGCTTTGGCGGCCAGGGCAAGGTAGATGCTGGCACGCGGCGATCCGCCGTAGCTGATCAGTCCTTCGAATTTTTTCAGTTTATAATCTGCCGGGAACCGGGAGGCGAAGACGATATCGGTGATGTAGTTTTCGATCTTCTCGTCGAGGTAGACTTCGCGGGTAATGGCACGGGCGCGGAGAATATCTTCCGGGTTGATGATGGTGGAGGTTGAGTACTTCTCGTTCCCGATATTCTGCCGGATGATCAGTTTTTCTTCCTTTTTATCCGGGTAGCCGATCACCACCTTGAGCATAAAACGGTCGATCTGAGCCTCGGGCAGCGGGTATGTACCTTCCTGCTCAATGGGGTTTTCGGTCGCCATTACAAGGAAGGGTTCTGGGAGAATGAAGGTCTCGTCGCCGATGGTGACCTGCCTCTCCTGCATGGCTTCGAGCAGGGCGCTCTGCACCTTGGCGGGACTCCGGTTGATTTCGTCGGCCAGGATGAAGTTTGCGAAGATGGGTCCCTTGCGTACCTTGAACTCCTCTTTCTTCTGGCTGTAGATCAGCGTACCGAGCAAGTCGGCAGGCAACAGGTCGGGGGTAAACTGGATGCGGCTGAATTTCGCGTCTATGCAATTAGCCAGCGATTTGATTGCCAGCGTTTTTGCCAGTCCGGGAACACCCTCAAGGAGGATGTGGCCATTGGCAAGTAGGCCGATCATCAACCGTTCGATCATGTGCTTCTGGCCGATGATCACCTTGTGCATCTCCATCGTTACCATATCCACGAAAGCGCTCTCCTTCTGGATGCGTTCGTTCAATGCTTTGATATCCGTTTCAACCATATTATTGGAATTTTGAGGGTGCAAATTTATATAAATGAAAAAATACCGGTCAACTTATCTTGTTAATATTTGTTAACCGTTCCGTTAAAAAAGTGTTAACGCAATCATGCGGTCATGGCTTCATTCGTGATGATATGAGCCGCCACGGAGGATACTGAGCGCCCGGTAGAGCTGTTCCGTAAAAAAAAGACGTACCATCTGGTGAGAAAACGTCATTTTGGACAAGGATAGTGTTGCAGAAGCTATTTTTTTCAGGGCCGGGTCAAAACCGAAGGGTCCGCCCACCACGAAAACCAGGTTTTTCGCACCCGAAACAAACTGACGGTTAAGGAACTCTGAGAACTCCACCGAGCGGAGCTCCTTGCCGCGTTCATCGAGCAGGACAACGACATCGCCCGGCTGCAGATGCTTGCTTATCGACTCCGCCTCCTTTGAATTCTGTTGTTCACGGGAGAGGGTGGCCACATTTTTCAGGGCCGGGATCTCGGTGATTTCAAAAGGGACATAGTGCTTTACCCGGGCAGCATATTCCCCGATGCCCTTCTGCAGGTAAGCCTCATCTGTTTTCCCGATAACCAGCAGCCTGATTTTCATAAATCGCTGGCAAATATCGTAATTTTTTCCGGGACTCGGGACTCGTAGCTCGTATCTCGTAACTCTGAAGATGGGTGGTGATAATAAAATAATGTCTAAATTTGTATAAACGGTTCGGGTTATGGAAAAGGATACAAGATGCAGGATGCAGGATGCGGGATGCAGGATGCGGGATGCAGGATGGCGTACAAAAGGACAAATTGTTTGCTGTTTTGCTTTTGCGGTGTTTCTTTTCATGGGTTTCAGTTCCTTTGTTGGCCCACCTGAGGATACGGCGAAACAGGTAGCCGCAGCACTTCAGGCGGGTAATGCCGCGGAAGTGGCGAAACACTTTAACCCGATGGTAGATCTGAGTCTTCCCGGGAGTGACGATACTTACAGTAAAACCCAGGCCGGACAGATTTTGAAGGAGTTCTTTGTGAACCACCCGGTGAAGAGCTTCAAGGTTTCGAAGCAGGGCAGTTCCGCCGACGGCTCCACTTACTGCATTGGCACCATGGAAGCCGGGGGAAAAAGTTACCGCGTATATTACCTCATCAGGCAGGTTGGCGGACAGGATCTTGTTCAGCAGCTGCAGGTGCAGGAAAACACGTAAAAGGATGACGATCGACGAAATCATAACGAGCGCCCTGGCCGAGGACATCGGCAGCGGTGACGCAACAACCCTGGCGACGATTCCAAAAGAGGCGGGAGGCAAGGCGAAGCTGCTGGTGAAGGACATCGGGATGCTTTGCGGAGTGGATATTGCCCGAAAGGTGTTTGCGAAGGTGGACCCGGGGCTTGAAGTTACCATATATATAAAGGATGGCACGCCGATAAAAAATGGTGACCTGGTTTTTGAGGTTGCCGGGCGCGCGGCTTCGATCGTGCAGGCAGAACGGCTGGTGCTGAATTTCATGCAGCGGCTGAGCGGAATTGCCACGGCAACACACAACATCGTGAGCAAACTCGAGGGGTTAAAGACAAAGATCCTCGATACCCGCAAGACCACACCCCTGCTGCGAGAGCTGGAAAAATATGCGGTGCGGACCGGTGGCGGTGAGAACCACCGCTTCGGGCTTTACGACATGGTGATGATCAAGGACAACCATGTTGATTACGCGGGAGGGATCGTTGCCGCCATTGACCGGGTGCGTCATCATTTCAAACAAACCGGGAAAATCCTGAAGGTAGAGGTTGAGGTGCGCAATTTTGCCGAACTGAGGCAGGTTCTAGATCACGGCGGTGTGGATCGTATAATGCTCGACAATTTCACTGTTTCCGATATGCGATTGGCAGTTGAGATGATCGCCGGCCGTTACGAAACTGAAGCCAGCGGGGGGATTACAATAAATAATGTACGGGAATACGCAGAAACCGGCGTCGACTACATATCGATGGGGGCGTTGACTCACCAGATCATGAGCCTGGATTTGAGTTTGAAGGCAACCCGGTGAAGATGGCAAAGAAAACTCATAAGCACGTATTTAAACTCATCAAGTGGGGGCCGGTAGCAAAGGTGATCGCTGTTTCGCAACGGATCGTGCTGCCGGGTTTCGACGGAGTACCTTTATATGATGTGGGGGTGTTCTTCTACAAGGGGCTTACAGAGGGTTACCTTACATCACGGGCTGCGGCCATCTCTTTTTCCATGTTCCTGGCAATTTTTCCGTTTCTGATTTTCCTTTTTGCAATCATCCCGTTCATCCCGATCGGAAATTTTCAGCTGTCGCTGCTGACCCTGATTGCCGATTTTCTGCCTGCTTCGGCCTACGATACAGTAAAAGATACCATTATCGATATTGTGACCCGGCCCCGCAGCAGTCTGCTGCTTCTCAACCTCGCCCTTACCCTCTACTTTTCAACAAACGGGGTGAACAGCCTGATAGAGGCTTTTAACGACACCTATCATGTGATGGAGACCCGGACCACATTCAAGCAGTATCTGATCTCTATTTTTCTGGTACTTTTCATCAGCCTGCTGCTGATTCTCTCCATCGGACTCATCACCTTCGGCTCTATTTTGCTGAAGTGGCTGCTACCTGATATCATCACGGGCGGAGAATTTTTCGTGCTGCTCCTCCAGGCTCTGCGGTGGCTCATTGTTCTGGCACTGCTCCTTACAGCCATCTCATCGGCCTACTACCTTGCTCCCGCCAAACGCGGACAGTTCCGTTTTATCTCAGCGGGTTCACTCCTCGCCACCCTGCTTGTACTCATCACCACGCTGGGATTCAACTTCTATGTCGACAATTTCGCCAGCTACAACGCCCTGTATGGTTCGCTCGGCACCCTGATGGTGGTTCTGTTTTGGATCTATATAAATTCCATCAGCCTGCTTATCGGGTTTGAGCTGAACGCGAGCATACATATGGCGTGGGTGAAGAGGTGGGCAAGCGGATAGGCGGACAAGCGGACAAGCGGACAATTCAACTTACATCTTCGGGATCAGTGCTTTCAATTCAGTGCGGTAAGTAAACCAGACCAGGCCAGCACTTAGCATGAGCTGTGCGCCAGCAAACCAGAGCAGATTATTTTCTGTCGTAAAAAATTGACATGTAATTACTATGACAATGAATATCAGCGGGAGCCAGATGATCTTCCAGGAATTGAAATGAAACGTGAATATTTTGCGGCTTTCGGTCCAGATGAGGAGTGCCTGCACGGGTTTTACGAGAAAGTTTGACCACACCGCTCCCATCAGTCCGAATTTCCAGACCAGCAGGCTGCTCACCACTACCTGGAAGAGGGCTGAAAGGAAAAAGACCTTTGGGAGCACACTGGTTTTTTTGAAGTAGAAGAGCGGTGCCAGGAAGAGGTAGTACCAGGGCCGTGTGGCGAAACCGAGGCAGAGGATTGAGAGAAAGGCAAAGGCCTGGTAGTAGATCACCTTTTTCACCACGATGGGCACCAGCAGCGGCACCAGGATCACCACGGCCGGGATGATGAGTAGAGTGATGGCAGTAAGTCCGTTGTAATACCTGTTCACCTCGGGGGTGCTTTCGCGGAGGTTGTCGTCTTTCCATATATTATATACCTTCGGATGGATTGTGTTGGCCAGTCCGATCTGCACGAGGTCGATACCGAGGGTGACTTTCACAGCAAAGTCGAAGATGCCGACGAAGGTGGGGTCGGCCATGAAGTGCATGATCACGTAGCGGTCGATATAGTTCACAACCCACACCATGATGGCATAGATGACCATGGGCGAGCAGAAGTTCCACATGCCCCGCAGGAAATCTTTGCGGAAGGTGAGGCCGAATTCGCTCAATATCAATACCACCGAAATCGCCCCGGTGATGAGGGCAGGGATAAGCCGTCCCACGATGGGCCCGTAAAGGGTGAACGGGAAGAGGTAAAGGAGGGCAATGGAGACCCCCAGTGTGAGGATGAAGTTGGAGAGGCTGAGCCAGAAGAACCGCTCCGGCCGCTGCTGGTTGATGAGCAGGCTGGAGTAAGATCTGAAGACCCCGTTGAAGAGAGCCGAAAAGACGGTGATCATACCAAACGGGAAGAAATCCATGGTGCCGGCGTTGCTGAATACCAGCTGGAAGATGAGGTTCCCCCCGATCATCATAAGAAAGGCAAGAAGGGTGGCGATCACAATGAGGATCATGAGCACTGTGCCGATGAATTCGCGCAGCCGTTGTTTATTGTCTTTGTGCTCGAAGTAGTTGATACCAATATAGGTGTCGAGCCCGAAGGTGGAGACTACCTGAATGAAGTACATGAAGGTGAGGTAGAGGGCATTCTCCCCGAACTGCTCCGGGGTAAGCCGGTCGGTAAAAAAGGGGATCAGGATCACTCCCGTGGTATAGGGCAGCGCTCCGACGAGGGAGTATATGAGGGAGGACTTAAAAAACTGTTTGGAGATCATCTGCTATTTATATGACACCTTCCCGAGTTTGCGGGAAAGTCCTTCAACATTCCGGTGAAATAAACTGTAAATGTAGCCTGTTATTGCACGCAACCGCCAAACCGGACTGCCAAACGATGGATAAAAGATGGCCCTGAGGTAGTCCTTCCGGGCGTCGCTGAATTCCCCGCGCATCAGCCTGTAGCGGCCTGAAGTGGCATAGGAGGTGAGCAGACGGCGATGGAAATGGCGGTTGATCTGAGCTTCGGTGATTGTGAGAAGGAATCTGATTTCAGGTGAACAAGCGGACAAGTGACCGAGTACATATTGCCAGCGCTGGTTCACCATTTGCACGGGGTACATTTTGGTCATCTGGTTGCTGTATACCCGCCACTGCGCAATAATCTGTTCATCGAAATAAAATGGACCCTGCATGGCAAGATCAAGAAGGGTAGGAAGGTCGGTGGTAGGGAATTCGGCCGGCTGTTTAAATCCGCCAATGGCCTCAAGGGCCGTGCGCCGAATGGATATTGTCACCGCCGGGATCATATTTTCAAGGTACAGTGCATTGAGGATGGTGCCCACGGGATTGTTGGGCCACAGCACGGTGTTGTGCATCCCCGCTTTTGGCGACAGGGTCTGAATTTCCATGGTTTCTGACACCAGAGCCTGCGCCCGTCCCCAGCAAACCACAACCCCGGGTTTCGACTCCAGTATCGCGTACTGACGCTCCAGTTTTGAGGGTTCCCAAAGGTCATCGCACTCGAGTATGGATATGTAGCGGCCGCGGGCGAGTGCGAGCCCTTTGTTGTAGGTCTCCGCCAGTCTGAATATCCCCTTGTTCTCCTGCCTGTGGTAGCTGATCCGTGGGTCGCCGGCAGCGAATGCCGACGCAATTTCCCCCGTACCGTCGGTGCTTCCGTCGTCGAGAATGATCATCTCCCAGTCAGAAAATGTCTGTGCCAGAACCGACTCAATGCACTCACCAATGTATTTTTCGTGGTTGAAAGTGGGCGATAATATTGTGAAACCAGGCATCTTCAGCTCATTTTTGCGACGGTAGCGAATTCAAGATACTTTACGTCCGCCATATGGCCAAAAGTAAGTACGCCGAGCAGCCTGGTTTTGATGCTGGGGGTGGCATTGATGCCGGTGCAACTCTCCACTGTAAAACCAGCACCGGTGAACATCCTTACGATGCTTTTCTGTGTAAAGAAACGGTAGTGTGTGCGGTCGAGGATGCCACTATCCTTGTACTCCCAGTCTTTTCTTATCACCATGTCGAAGAGGTTGCGGATGTAGCGCACATTGGGTATGGAACTCACGATGTCCCCGCCGGGCGCCAGAATCGTGCGACACTGTGCGATCACAATCTCGGGGTCGGTGAAGTGTTCCAGCACATCGTTAAAGATCAGGCAATCGAAATATCCGGAGGGCAGCTGAGGCAGGATTGTACGGAAATCGCCCTGGAATACCTTATGGAGCTTCCCGGCGGCAACAGCGGCCGCCTGCTCCGACAACTCGGCTCCCCACACTTCCGCCCCGTTCTGTTCCATCAGCAGTTTACCAAAATTTCCTTCGCTGCATCCCACGTCGAGAATACGCTTGCTTGAGACAGGGACAAATGCAGTCATCTCCTTCCGCACATTGGAGAAGTATATCTGCATGATCTCATCTGTGGAGAGGGGGTTTTTCATGGGATAAATTTACAATATTTCATCCAGCAACTCCAACAGCCTCTTTTCGCGCAAATCGAAGGTGAAATTTCCGAGCACCCGTTCGCGGGCTGCCGCGCCGCTATCGAGGGTGAGGGCCCTTTTTACTGCAGCCTCCAGCTCCTCCACATTGCGGTGCATCACAATTACACCGGTATCGCCGATGGCGTCGGGAATGCCGTTCACGTTCGAACCAACGGGGATGCATTCACATAGCATCGCTTCGCTGAGTGTGTTGGGCATCCCTTCGGTAATGGAGGCCTGTACGAAGACCTTAGCCTTGTTGTAATTCAGGAATAGCACCTCGTCGGCAACAAAGGAAAATATGAGTTCGAGATTGGCGACGGAGGATATCTGATAATTCTCCTCGATCCAGGGCATGAACTGTTTTTTGATCCCCACAAGGGTGAATTTCAGATCTGGATTTCGGCGCGCCATTCCGGTGAAGAGGTCGAAACCCTTGTTGAGGAAGTCGGCGTTGCTGCTCATGGTTCCCACGGTAAGCACCTGCAGCGGATCCTTGGCAATGTTGACATCGCGATAATATTTTCCCGTATCGATCCCGTTGGGGATGATGGTCATGGGGGTCGTTATCCCCGGGATGTAGTGCTTTATCCCATCCTTCTTACCTTCGGGGGTGTAGTAGAAATTCTCGTGGAAGATGAGCGATTTGTGATTGGGGATGATGATTGTGGCGTTTAGCAGGGCATACTTCACAAACCATCCGCGTAGTTTTTTAAAGTAAACCCCCTTTCGCAGCTCGGGATAGCAGATAGCCTCCTGTCCGCCCGCGAAGATGATCACCTTAACACCCAGCATCTTACCAAAAAATGCCATCATTGCTGAGTGGTAGTCGCCGAACCATGTCACCATTCCATTCGCGCCACGGGCATTTGCCAGAATAAAAAAGCAGAGAGCGATCATCCGGCCCAGGAAATAAAACCCCGATCCCTTCTGGTTTATCAGAAAAGTTACAACCCGGTACTGTTTTTCAAGGATCCGCTGGTCGGAAAGAACGAAGGAGGAATCAGCATGCTTGATATAGAGGATCTTCTTCATAAAAAAGGTGACAGGGTGACAAGGTGACAAGGTACAAACTATTAATTGTCAATTGTCAATTGTCAACTATCAATTATCAATTGTTTAACACATCGTTTAATCCCCTCTTCAAAGCTGACCGCAGGCTCCCAGCCAAGCTCCCGTTTTGCTTTGGAGATATCGGCATAGAGGTCGAAGATCTCGTTGGGGCGGTCGTTGCCTTTTGCCCTCACTGGCTTGTCGATGCCGGTGAATCTCTGCACCAGGGTGACAATCTCCTCCACGCTTTTGGAGTAGCCGCTTCCAAGGTTGTAGATGCCTCCTGGTTTTTTCATGGAGTGTAGGAAGGCCTCAATGATATCGTCGATGTATATGTAGTCGCGCTTCGGACGGAGGTCCATTACCTCTACTACCGGGATGGCCGGATTGAGGAACTTGGTGATGATCTCGGGAATGATGAAGAGAGGCGACTGTGCGGGCCCAAAGGCATTAAAAGGCCGGAAGATAGTGACCGGTAGTCCGAACTGTTTAGCATAGAACTGGCAGGTATTGTCGGCCAACACCTTGCTGTGGCTGTAAGGGTTGTATGATTTCACCGGGTGGTTCTCATCCACCGGCAGGTATTCTGGCTCACCGTAGAGGTAAGAGGCCACATAAGTAAGCGGAATAGTGTTTTTACGGCAGAACTCCAGCACGTTCACGGTTCCCATGAGGTTCACCTGGTAGAATCCCTGAGGATGTTTCCAGCTTTCGGGAACGAATGTCTTTCCGGCCAGGTGAAAGCAGTGGGTGATGCCGGTAAACCTGTCGAGGATCCCTTCGCGGGTGATGTCGCCCTGGGCCAGGTCGAACTCCTCCACATCATGGCCGTCGAGCCTCAGGCGCCGGGCAAGCGCCCCGCCAATAAATCCTGCCGATCCGGTAACCAGTACCCTGCTCACAGGATGGCGTTGAGCAGGTCAATATCTTCGTTCGCTTTCTCGTAATCGTCGGGACGGCCGATATCGAGCCAGTAGCCTGCATAGGGATAGATCTTCACCGGCTCTTGTTTCCCGAGCAGCGTGAGCATCAGGTTGTCGAAACCGAACGATTCGCCGGCAGGCACAAAATCGAGCACCCGGCGGTTCATGGCATAAACCCCCATACTAACGTCGAAGGTATACTCCGGCTTTTCGCGGAATCCTTTGGCAACGTTTGCATCCTGGTCAACATCGATGACCCCGAAATCGATCTTTGTCTTACGCTGGTAGGTTGAAACCGTCAGGAGAGCCTGGTGTTTCATATGGTATTCGTACAGAGCGCCGAAGTCGAGGTCGGTGAGCAGATCGCCGTTCATCACCAGGAAGTTTTCGGGAAGGTTGGGGATGAGTTTGATGGGTGCAACGGTGCTGAGGGGCTGATCCTCGACAGAGTAATTGATCTTTAGTCCGAATTTTTTTCCATCGCCGAAGAAGGCCATGATGATCTCGGCAAAGTGGTTTACGCAGATGAATACCTCGTCGACACCCAGCTTCTTCAGCCGTGTGATCAGGATCTCGAGGATGGCCCTCTCTCCCACCGGTACAAGCGGCTTCGGGATGACCGAGGTGTAAGGTTTCAGGCGGGTTCCTTTGCCTCCTGCGAGGATTACGGCTTTCATCGTCGGGATATTAAATATTGTAGATGTCGGGTTTATAGAAGGCCATATTTCCCGGCTGGCTGAACCAATCGATGGTCTCCCGGAGTCCGGCATCGAGCGTGTATTGAGGCGACCAGCCAAGGAGTTCCCCGGCCTTTTTATTGTCGGCCCAGAGACGCTCCACTTCGCTTTTTTCCGGCCGGATGCGCTCATCCGTGCTGTTTATAGTGATTGTGGTCCCGATCTGGTTTGCGATCTTTTCGGCAAGGTCGCCCACGCTGATCTCGTAGTTGCTGCCCAGGTTCACCACTTCGCCCAGAGCCATTTCGCTTTCAGCGGCTTTTATGAAGCCCAGGGCGGTGTCTTTCACGTAGTTGAGATCGCGGGTTGGGGTAATGGATCCAAGCGTGAGGGTTTTCTTCCCGGCCAGTATCTGGGTGATGATGGTAGGGATGATGGCCCGGGCACTCTGCCGCGGACCATAGGTATTGAAGGGCCTGACAACAACAACAGGCGTTTCAAACGAGCGGTAGAAGGTGAGGGCAAGGAAATCGGCTCCGGCCTTGGTGGCGGCATAGGGCGACTGCGGGTTTACCGGGTGCAGTTCGGTGATGGGGACAAACTGGGCGGTTCCGTAGACTTCGGAGGTTGAGGTGTGGATCACCCGTTTCACGCCCAGCTGCCGGGCTGCCTGGAGGATGTTGAGGGTACCCTTTACGTTGGTGTCGACATAAACATCCGGCGAGTGATAGCTGTAAGGGATCCCGATGAGGGCAGCCAGGTGGAACACGGCATCGCACCCCTGCATGGCGGTAAGCATCCCGTTCGGGTCGCGGATGTCGCCCGGAAATACATTCAGCCGCTGTTTTGCTTCTCCGGCATCGATGAAATCGAGCCAGCCCCAGCGGTTAAATGAGTTGTAGTGTACAACGGCCGTCACGGTGCATCCCATGGCAAGGAGCTGGGCGGTAAGCTGACTGCCAATAAAGCCACCAGCACCGGTAACCATCACCTTCTTGTTCTTCAGATCCATAAAATATGCTTTGATAAAAGGATTCCCACAATCTATAACCGGCAAAATTAAGAATATTTTCTACTTTTGCTATGCTATAAATCCTTGTCCGAGTGTCGGTACTCCCTGATACATCATTCCTTCATCGTAACCTGCTGCTTTGCCTGCTGAAATTGCTTTCCGCAACTTTTCTGACGATCGGCAACGCCAATGGGCAAAGTATGAAGCCCAACATTGTCCTGATGGCCTATGTGGATTCAATGAATGTGAAGGCCGAGAAGGCCGCTTTTTTCAGCATACAGCTTTTCCATGATAAATCGAAAAAAGCTCTGGCTCTTGCACAACAAATTGGCTATTTAAAAGGTGAGGGGGTAGCGCTCACTGCAATCGGAGCCTACTATTTTAACAGGGAGAAATATGACATTGCACTGGAACACTATTTCAAAGCTATAAAGGTGCTTGAGAAAACCACTTACAAAGACAAGCTTATCAACGCATATGCACAGATCATCTGGATGTTTCTTTATACCCACAGTCCCGGTAAAGCAATGAAGTACCTGAAAATTGTCGGACCGATGTTAGGCAGTGCCACCGAACAGCAAACCCTCGCCATTTATCATATGAACTGCGGTCACTACAATGCCTCACAAAAGCAGTATGATCACGCATTGTTTGATTTTTATTATTCCCTTAATCTTCTTGTCAAAGCAAAAGATCTCCCATATTCTGCCAGGCTGTACCGGTTCATCGGTGATACCTGGATTGAAAAACGAAATTACAAAGCGGCTATTTTCAACTACCTGGAAGCGATTCAAGTCTTGAATATTTTTTCTTCCTATGCTGATGTGGGGATCATCTATACCCGTATTGCACATGCTTACCAGCTTATGAATAGCTATGATGAAGTATTGAGATATGAGCTCAAGGCCTTAAGCATTCGTGAAAAAGTTGGCCAGGCTGAGTTCATTGCACTTTCGAACATAAATGTCGGCTCTGCATACATGCGTTTGAATCGCCTCGATTCGGCTGGTTTTTATCTGAAACGGGGGCTGGAACTGATTAATAAAACCCCAAAGACTGTCCTCCTGGAGACTGCATACAAGCAGTTATTCGAATACATGAAAAAGAAAAACATGTTCAAAGAAGCCATTCGGTATTACAAGGCTTACTCAGACAAGCATCTCGAAATGTTACTTGAACAAAACAAATCAGAGATCAGTCTTATGGAGGCAAACTGGATGCTGGACAAAGAGGAGACGAAGAATTCGCTGCTGGTCCAGGAACGGGACATCCGGATTCTTGAAATGAGGAATCGACAAATGCAGACCATCGGATTTGAACTGCTGTTCATTGCGATGTTAATCTGTTTTCAGTTTTTTTATTCCCTTTACCGCAAGAACAACCGTCGCAAGGGGGAGCTGCTCAACCTTAACAACCGCCTGGAGGAGGAGATAATGGAACGCCATGAGGCTCTGCAGAAGCTGAAACAGAGTGAAGAATTGTATCGTTTTCTGGCAGAACACTCTTCGGATGTTATTTCACGGCTCGATATCAAACATGGAAGGAACTACATCTCACCTTCCAGCAAGAAGATCTACGGTTTCGAACCTGAGGAGGTGATGGCCATGGAGAACATTTTCGATCTCATTGAACCCGACTGGCACAACGAAGTGAAACAGCAGTTCGACGATATGGTCAGGACAAATAAACCATCCCGGTTCAGGTACATTGCAAAACGCAAAGACCAGCCCTCATTCTGGGCAGAAAGTTATGTGAACCCGTTGTTTGACGATCATTCTGGGGAGATGAATGGGATGATCTCGGTCGTACGCGATATCTCCGAGCGGAAGAAGACCGAGGAGGCCATTGCTGAGAATGCGCGGCAGAAGGAGATCCTTTTGCGCGAGATACACAACAGGGTGAAGAATAATTTCGCCGTTCTGGTGAGCCTGATGAACATGCAGCGCGAACTCATCGCCGATCCTGTATTCAACCGGTCACTGGCCGACCTTCAGCTGCGGGTGAGAACCATGTCGCTGGTGCACGAGCAGCTCTATGAATCCCACGGCATCAATGCCATACCTTTCGGCGATTATCTCATTAACCTGACCTCGATCGTAGCCAATGCATACCAGAACGAACGCATCTCCATTGAGACTGACATCGATCCATGCGACCTCTCCATTGAGATGGTAATGCCTCTTGGGCTGATTGTCAACGAACTGCTTACCAATGCCTACAAATATGCTTTCCCGGGCGACAGTAGGGGAACGATCCGGGTTGAGCTTCATCACATCGGCCACCAGCAATGGGAGCTGAGGATCGAGGACAACGGGATCGGGCTGTCAGCTGATTTCTTTAACGAAAAATCCCGCTCGATGGGGATGCAGATTGTTCATATCCTGATACAGCAGATAGAAGCCACACTGGGCATCGGGGGCGAACATGGGACCAGGTTCAGGATTGTTTTCACCACTATTAACGACCATCACCATGAACAATAACCTTCCGAATATCACTTTCATCGGAGCCGGAACGATCGGTACCGCCCTTGGGAATATCCTGGCCGAAAACGGTACCGGCAACATCCTGCTCCATTCCGTTGAACCGAAGGTTGTGGATGACATCAATTCAACCCATGTCAACACCAAATATTTCCCGACCCTGCATCTGCATCCGTTGCTTGTGGCAACAACCGACGACAGCCGGCTAACATCCTCCGGTGTCATATTCCTCGGGATCCCGTCGACGATCCTCATCGGTTACCTGAAGGGTATCCGTAAGCATATTCCGAAAGATGCACTGCTGGTGAACCTTGCCAAAGGGTTCGGAGCAGAGAATAAAACCATCATCGAATGCCTGAGCGAAGAGTTCCCCAACCCGGTATGCACCCTTAAGGGGCCATCGTTTGCGCGGGAGATCATCAACCGTGTACCGACGGGGTTTACTTTAGGATGTGGGATGTGGGATGTGGGATGTGGGATGCAGGATGTGGGATCCCAGATCGCAGATCGCAGATCCCCCATCCCAGATCACAGATCTCACATCACAGATCTCTTCCGGGGTTCCAACATACATCTGGATTATTCCACCGACATTCTGGGGGTGGAGATTTTGAGCATCCTGAAAAATATTTATGCTGTAGTACTTGGGATTGTTGATGCGCAGTTCAATTCGGCAAACCTGCAGTTCCTGGTTCTTACCAAGGCTTTCCGGGAGATGCGCAGGGTGTTGCTCTCCTTTGGCGGGCAGGAAGAGACCCTCTTCCGATACTGCGGCTATGGCGATTTCGGTCTCACCGCCCTCAACGACCTGAGCCGGAACCGAACCCTCGGACTCCTTATCGGCAAAGGCTTTTTCACCGAGCATGTATCCCATGAACTGGTGCTCGAAGGCAAAACAGCCGTGAATGTATTCTACCGTGAATTGTCCAAAAAGCTTACCGTTGAAGAGCAGTTCCCCATTATCGCCGAGCTCTGGCGCATTTTCAACGGCCCGTACGATGTATCTGCGTTTGTTGAGAAGATACTGAACCTCCCTGAACCGCAGTGAGAGTTAAGAGTTAAGAGTGAAGAGTGAAGAGTGAAGAGTTAAGAGTTAAGAGTGAAGAGTGAAGAGTTAACAAGTGAACAAGTGAACAAGTGAACAATTAGCACATTAGCACATTAGCACATCAATTTTTCGTATCTTTGCACCACATTCTTTGGGGCTGACCGGTTTTGACAGCAAGGGAGTGGGATTGTAAGCGTGCCGAGGGCTTGGGAGTGGGCCTCGTTAAAAACGAATTCTCACAGCCTATAAATGGCGACAATTATTCTTACAGACTTGCTGCTTAATTTTAGAAATTAAGTGCGTCTTGTCTCCCGGGAAACCCTTCTCAACGGTGTTCCGGATGAGGCATCGAAAATGTTGGGATAGTCTGTGTTAAGTCCCGGAGCGCAGGCGAAAATTAAGGGAATACGGTTCAGGTAGGTTGGCTTCCGGCCAGCCTGAATCCGACAATCAACCAGAAGCTACGCACGAAGAAAGCACTTTTGCTACTTGTTTGGACGAGGGTTCGAATCCCTCCAGCTCCACTGCGATCCTCCGAAAAGATCTTATTTAAAAGGCTTTTCGGAGGTCGTAAAGAAACAATTCTCTCCTACTTTATAAACCGGTTGGGCAGTTTTGGATCGATTATTTTCCGGGCACTCTCTGCTCCGCATACCGGCAGACCCGTCGGGTCGAGCAAACCAACCTGTACCAATACACCTGCCTGGTCCCAGTATATATGTTCGTGGGATATTTTATCGTCCTTAAACCCGACAATTGCAACTACGGCAACCTCAACAGGCTTGTTGGTCGGGGGCACACCCGGGAGCAGCCAGTCTATCGCGACGGTATGTGTAAAACTGATTACCAGCTCTTCTACAATTTGATTGTTGCCAATGGTGGTTGAAATATTCGTTATTGCGACATCAGGCGGAAAGAATTTCCCGACCAGATGATTCCTGTAAAAATGGCGGACTCCATCCCTGCCGACCCCACCTGCCATTACCGGCACATGGTTCAGATGCGGGTCATCTGACATTGTATCCATTGTCGTTTCAAGATCCCCATTCAGCTCCGCATTCATATGCAACCCGAATAAGGCCTTCATTTTCTCCTGCGATGTTGACAGTTTGGTTTCCATGATTTTATTTTTCTGTTTTATAAATATTCAGAGGATTCTCTTCAATATACTCTTCAATATAATTTTAGCTTTTTGAGTAGTTTTGATTCCCAAAATTACTATTTATTTTTATTTATACCAATTCTAAATTAATTAATATACCTTTACCGTGTTCATCTTAATCATTCAGGGATAACCTGGTGGGATGTTTATCAGCCGGTGCACATTTTCCCTGTTTTATTTACGATTACTTAGATCCAGTCGAATTCATGCAGTCGAATTCATGCAGTCGAATTCATGCCGATAGACCAGGCATCCTGCTATCGCAATTCAGCATTTATCTAAACGCACTGATAGGGAAATAATGGCTGTAATCATATCTATTTGCAACAAATACAAATTTATTTATATTTGTTGACGATGACCGGTCTCCAGAATTATCAGAAATTTAAATTTAACCTATTTCCTTGTCACAGATACCTGGTTTATTGTTGTATTTTTTTCGCCCTGACACTAACGCCCTCTGCTGCAAAGTCCCAGGTCACCGACACCGTGAAAGTTATGATCAAGGCGGTTGGGACCGATATTTCCTCAAAACAAAAGCTGAAATACCTTTATAAGATCTGTGCTGCATATTGGTATGTTAACATCGACAGCGCCTTTTACTACGGCAGGGAGGGGTTGTCGCTGGTTCATGACAAAGTGGATCCCGTAGATGTAGGCAAACTCTACTTTACACTGGCACAGACATGGAACAACCAGGGGAACCTCGACTCCTCACTCTGGTATTTCAACCAGGCTCGCAATATATTCAAACTGCATTCCCTGGACAAGATGTATTACCGATCTGTTGAACAGATCGGTTGTACCTATCGGGTAATCGGGAAGTACGATACAGCCCGGATTCTTATACTCAAGGCTCTTGACTACTACCGAAACTCGAACGACACCCTCCAGCTCAGCTCTGCTCTGTTCAATCTCGGAACTACATGGCTGGACCAGAACCGGTATACACGGGCGTTGCAGTTCTTTCTTCAGGCCGTGGCCTTTGACTCAGTTATAAAAGATACCTCCACCATTGCGTTGAACAGCCTTGGGATCGGGAATGTCTACCTGAATCTCGGGTCGTTGTTCAAAGAGATCAACCCGGCAAAATCAACTGCTTATTTTAACCAAAGTATCAAATATTTTCAGCGCAGCAATCTGCTTTTTACCCGGATCGGTCATACCATGGGCACCTGTTATGCCCTGATGAACCTTCAGTCCGCTTACCTGAACAGCGGAATGATTTCAAAGGTTGACTCGGTTTTTCAGTATGTAGGCCCATGCTTCGAGGCCCATAACAGCAGATTAACCATGAATTTATTTTACTATGAGGCTGCTGTTGAGGCTTCAAAAGGAAATAAAACAGAGGCACTCCGACTTCTTGATACAGTTGCCGGCATGAAGTCCCAGATGCTCCTTCTCAACGAGTTCTACGAAGCCATGATGCTAAGATCTACATTGATTTACGAGACACGACAGACAGAGCAGGCTTTCTCGCAGATGAATGAGGTCATTGACTGGGCCCGCGCTCACCGGGTGTACCAGCTGGCTTATCCAGCCCTCAAAACCTTAGCTTCATGGCAAGCCGAACATGGTGAGCATGGGGTGGCCTATCGTCTTCTGGCAATGGCACAGATGTATAAAGATTCTCTTTACAACGAAGTAAGCAACGAACTCTTCGATGAGGTTGAGGTCAGGTATAAAAAGGAAGCCCTGGCGGACGAACTTGCATCTTTGAGATCTGAACACAAGATCAAATTCCTCAGGAACCTGATCATCTTTCTGATACTCGGAAGTCTGATCCTTATCATACTCGGCGTGATGATCATTCTTTTATATCGGAGGAAGCAACTTCTTGCGAACCAGCAAACAGCACAGGAAAAGATTCTCAGGATGGAAAAGGAGGCTCTATACAGTCAAAGTGAATTGGAGCGCCTTAACCTGGAAAGGATACTGCATCGGGAGGAGGCTGACAGGTTGCAGGTAAACCTACAGTTGAAGGAGCAGGAAATAATTTTTCAAAGTCTCAGGCAGACCGACTTGAAGCAACTGAACCTTTCAGTCAAGGATAAACTGGGTCCATTTCAGTACCGGTTACCAAAGAAAAAGGATCAGGATGAGTTCAGCTCATTGATGAATGAAATCAGCCGGAATGCATCAAAGGACCCGATGGACGAATTTGAGATCCTTTTCCGGCAGATGCATGGAGGGTTTTATGAAAAACTGCTCGAGCGGTGTCCTGACCTTACCCAAAGCCAACTTCGCACCTGCGCGTTGCTGAGGCTCAATCTCTCCACAAAGGAGATCGCCCGCCTTCATAACCTTTCGAGTGCATCTGTCGATACAACCCGCCACCACATCCGTCAAAAACTGAACCTCGATCCAAAGGACACTCTCACCAGTTTCCTCATCATGGTATGAGTCCAGAATCTTGATTATTTCTTTCTTCTTTTTGCATTTCACTGATTATTATCGACTTAGTCAGATCCAGGCGTTTTCGAATGGGGATAAAATTCATCTGTATATTGCTTAATATCTGATATATACAAAATAAACCAAGATTATCACAAGAATTAACCTTGGGATAACTATTGACATCTGGTCGCCATTGCCTTATGTTTGGGTTCTCAAATCCGGCAACAGATGGATCATCATTCATACGATCAAACAAATACCAGGGAATCATTAAAGGTTTTAATCGTGGATGACGACCTCCACAACAACCTTTTCCTTGAGAAAGTCCTGAAGGACACCGGGGCAACTATCTTCAAGGCAGGCATGGGAGTTGAGGCCCTTGAATATTGCAAAGAGCACCCAGAGCTCAGCCTGGTACTTATGGATGGAATGATGCCCCAGATGACAGGGTATGAAGCTACCAGAAAGATCAGGGAATTCAACAAAGAGGTTCCTATTGTAATCCTGACAGCATATGCCAGTGTAGACTCACTCCGCTACGCGATCGATTGCGGATGCACGGGCATGCTGTCCAAACCGATCGGAAAAGAGGAACTGGTCGCGTTGTTCAGAAAAACCGAGAAAGAGTACAAAGAACACCCGGGATCGGTGAAAACCAACAAAACAACATTAACATTCAATGAATAACCAAAACCAAGAAATCATGAAAACAACCATTTTGCCCAGTCTTCTGTTCTCATTTTGCAGCAATAGATGGAATTTAAAATGATATGTACTTAGAGATATTATACAATTTACATACAATTAATCAACATATGTCGACTCCGGTGAGACACCTGTCATTTGCATGCTTAGTCCTTGTTTTGTTTTGTCCTTTGTTCATCATTGCCCAAACGCAGGAGCAGGTACAAATGGCCAACAATCCGCTGGCCAGGGCAAATTCGATAGGCTTTCAGAACTACTATGCACCCAGCCTGTTCGGCTTGCCGGGGCAGTCGGTTAACACACTGATGATCAGGCCTGTCGTGGTAACGCCTCGGCTGATCATCAGGGCGAGCGTTCCCCTTATGACAGTCCCTACAGTGAAAAGCCAACCCTTGTCGGGGCTGGGCGATATCAACATCTTCGCCACCTATGTTTGGTTCTTTCCCAAATCGTATACGGATTTCGGGATAGGACCGATCGTGGTGCTCCCTTCAGCCACCGATTCCGTTCTGGGAGCGGGGAAGTACCAGCTGGGAGTGGCGGCTGTTCTGGTGCAGCCGCTGAGTAAAACGGTCCTCCTGGGCAGCCTCATCACCTGGCAGGCCTCGGTTTACAGTGCGAATGAAGCTGCCGAAAAACGCCCTTCCACCAGCCTGCTCAATTTCCAGCCCTTTTATGTTTTTCAGATAGGCGGGGGGTTTACATTAAAAGGCACCGCCGTGTGGATGTTTGACTTCACCAACGGACATTATGCCATTCCACTCGGGTTCGACCTTTTCCGTACCCTCTTCCCGCTGGATGAGAATGACTGGCTGGTCAACCGGGAATCGGGTCTATTCCACGGGACCAATGTAAATCATCCACTGGAAATTCAGGAGTGGGTGGACCATTTCCACCTTATCAAGCCCAACAGGGCGCCGCAGATTATGGACTATATCAACACTTTATAAGATTGCTTACTTTTAAAACAGAGAGATGAAAACAAAACTCGTATTCGGAAGTATGGTTATCCTGATGACTGGCTTCGTGGTGTTACTGACTGGTTGTAAAAAAGGGAATGATGTTGTATATGAGCCGATACCCCCGACAACCACAACACTTAATCCTTTCGGCAATTACAACCCGCAGATGCTGACCCGGGAAGAGCTGCAGCAGAGCAAACCAATTCCAGCTTACAGGCATGCCAAATGGGGGCTTGGCATGCACCTGTCGAAAAAGCAGACCCTGGGAGGAGCTTTCAGCATTTTCATGGACATTGTCGAAATGTCCAAAATGGGCTATGACCTTTATCACAAATCGGAACAACCCAACTACCAGGCCGATTTCGACACCATCAACAATGAACTGCAGTCTATAAACATGGAGTTGCAGCAATTGTCGGTCCAGCTCGACCAGCTTATGGCCCAACTCGCGCTGACGTCTGTAAATATCAAAGCTTACATGAGCAGCCTTGCCGTTCAGAGCTACCTTACCGATCTGAACAGCACCTACTCAGGTACCCTTCCTACCGGGTTGATGTTTTATGCCGAGATGGGACAAAAGGTTCAGCACGGCCAAACCACCATGACGTGGACTTCCCTGAACAATGAATTCGCCAATACTTTCGTAAAAAACATCACTGCAAACAACCAGATCGAAAACGACATCCAGGGTGTTCACGACGCCATTGTTCCCGATCTGATGTCTCTGGAAGGCTGTCTGAAGGATTATACCGATTACCTGATCCTGAACCCGGCCACAAATGGGAATAACCAGCAGGTGCACAATCCTGCAAATATCATGGAAACCTATATGCTGCTCGAGAATTTTTTTACGACATTGATTAACCACCAGTTGCAGGGACTTGCCATTCTGTCGAATGTGTATAATTATACTGATACCACCGGCGCTACCGTGGGTTTGTACATCGAAAATACATTTGGGCCCATGATCTCAGACGAGATTACCGCCTACCTGAAAACCGTGAATTACATGGCGTTGAACCTTTTCGACCATCGATCTATCAATCAGTACGTTTTCGATATGAAATACCGGGATTACGGAATTGCCCCCGATACAGTTCTGTTTAATATCCTCGCACGGGCCAATTTTGTGGCCAATCTTTATCTTTATATGATCAATATTGAACCCAGCGCCATCTGCGGGAATATTCTGGTCCCATCGAAATACACCGACGGGTCAATTCCGCCGGTCAATTCTTTGACGCTTAACTACAGTTCAAAAGGCAGCGGGAGTTCCGCTGCTGCAGCCATTCCCCTTCAGGCAACATATCCGTACACCTATTGGGAGAAATCGGGTAACGGTTGGGCAGCAGCTCCGGACAATATTTTCCATGCATTTATTTATCAACTCGACACTGCATTTCATCCCGGTTCGCAGCGTACAACCCTCAGTATTGCGAATATATCGGGATACACATCGCCCTGGTACTACCAGGTACCCCCGACAGGTTATGTTGACGCCCGCTATTACAATCCTCGAAATCCCAACTACGCAACCTCAACTACCCAGCGAACCGACTCCAATTCCATGCTGTTTGGATATTTTTCAAGCCGGTGGATTTGGGGATGGCATCAGTTGAGTATGGGCAGCGCGTCAAACTGGGCCCTGTGTAATTTTACGGCGGGTAATTACTTATGGCGGTGCAACAGAGGCCCAAATGTTACGAATCCCACGATAACCAGTTTGCTAGGGGATTATTTTTCAAACCTGGGACAGAATTGGTCCCTTACGAATCAGACCCCAACCACCCGGTGGGTACATTCCATCAACTTCTCGGTACAGAAAGAGCTATATACCCCCTCTTATGGGTATCAGCCGGTGGCATGTTCAGCTTATGGACAATGGATTTTCCTTAATCCTGTTTCCAATAATATGGTGAATTTCTATTCCACCATCTACGCAACCAATTCGGGTATCTACAGATGCGGCAATTCCTGGGTTTCGATAGATCCTCCCGATCCCTGGTATAATATCAACGACAATATTTTCGGTTTTGCAAATTGGAGTTGGAATGGTAGTCACTTAATATTCCCTATGGGGCCTATCAAAGCATCGTTTTTGAACCCGGTCCAGGTAACGGCGGGACAGGCTTACCCACTGATGATTGATTGCGAAATGGCATTCGCAGACCTTACAAAAAAATCAGCCACTTTTGATTGGAATCTCCAGCCTATGTTCACCAACACGTATAATATTTTCAACTAACTGCCAAATTTGGAAATCACTCCCTGGGAATCACTAGCTGGGGGAGTCTGATAAAGAGCCACTTACGATGAAAAGTAAAGTGGCTTTTTTGTTTTGGTACACACAGAAGTACACACAGAGGCTAAGAAATTGACCTTTTTCCTATTTCTTGGATATCTAAAATGAATCACTCCAGTATTTTCCTGGTTGTAGGTTGTACCCTTGATAACTATTCGATATTGTGTGCGATGATTGAGAATTGGGTTCAACCAGCCTTCGATTATACCTTTCCAACAAATTTCAGATAAAGCAAAAAAAAGCACAAATTACATGTTTGATAAACCTGATTCGCCAAAAATCAAAAGCAAACAAATTCAGACTTAAAAACGAAAGTATGAAAATCATGAATAAAATTGAACTCGCAAAGAGCTTTGTCCCCCTGACTCTATTTGTTGTGCTATTGACCCTTCTCGCTTTCTCCTGTAAAAAGAAAACTGAAGATCCACAAACAGTCAGTAATGTCTCCGGATACTGGGAATATAAAATGCCGGCACCTCTGGGAGAGAACATGGATAACCTGGTGGGATGTTTTTCGGCCGGTACACATTTCGCCTGTTTTATTAACGATTACTTAATCATCCACGACACTTACTTATTTCACCTTGCCCCTGCCTGTATTGCATGTTACTTTTGGTTATGATTTGATTAGGGTCACCAATTACGAACCACCAAAAAAAGTAACATGTCGGTACACATTTTCAACTCTGTTTCCATCACCATGGCACAGAAAGAGTCGGATTTTCGCAGGGTAAAAGACATTCTCCTCGAATATGCTGAAAGCATTGATTTCGATCTCGACTACCAGGATTTCCTGCTGGAGCTGGGCTCTTTGAATACGCTCTACAGTCCGCCTTCCGGAGCGGCATTCTTACTGATCGTGGATGGTGTGATGAAAGGGACCATCGGGATCTGGCAGATCAAACCCGAAGTGGCTGAATTGAAAAGGTTCTTTATTTACCCGGATGCAGCGACAACCAAAAACTCAAGGATGATGCTGGATGTGGCCGTCGACTGGGCCCGGCAGTCGGGATTCAGGAAAATCCGCCTCGATCCTGCCGATACCATGCCGGGTGCGGTAAAATTATACCGCCAGGAAGGTTTCTTTGAGCTGCAATATGCTTCGAACAACCCTCAGGTGGCTGCTCAAAGATTTTTCGAATTTTCTCTTGAATCGGTTCCCGATTTCTACAAAAGCAGAGGGTACAATTTTGCCGGAAAGAGCAGGCTCAACGCACTGCTCGGATAATCAAACCCACAGGCTCGTCCCATAAAATCCAGTCGGGCTATTGAACAACCAGTCGGGCTATTGAACAACCAGTCAGGCTATTGAACGACCAGTCAGGCTATTGAACAACCAGTCTCTCGGTTTTTACCCCTGTCTCATTCTTCAACTGCACCATGTATACACCCTTGCGGTAGCCCGACAGGTCGATCTGCCTTACTTCCGCTGTAGCTGATGGGGCGATCTTCTCAGAGCTTATCGTTTGTCCTTCAATGTTCGTTATGGAGAGGACAGCTCCCTCCTTTAACAGACCGGAAACAGTAATATTTACACTTTCACGGGCCGGATTCGGACTTACTTTCAGGGTCATTCCCATGCCGGCCACCTCTCCGATTCCGGTACAGGGATCGATAACGATATGACGTATTGTGAAAACATTTCCGTAACAGGGTGCGATTGGAAGCGCCACCATCTGGAGATCGACCGATCCGTGGTTGCGGTCGTAGTTCCCGAAGGTATAGGTTGTATTCAATCCTGTAGGTGTGCTGAAATGGCCGTCGCCGGTGGTACCCCAGGCGATCATCCAGAAATTGGCACCTTCGCCTTGAATATCGATGGAGGGAACCCAGGCACAAACTGCTGTATCGTTTCCGGGAAAACAGCTCGGGGGCAGGATTACATTAACGCGTGTTGTATCGGACTTCGACTGGCTTCCATCGCTGATCTGGACGATGTACTTTGTCGTTGCTGTCGGAAATACTTCCGGATTGGGAAGGTTAGAGGTAAACCCGACAGGTTCGGAGGTCCAGGAATAGGTATAGTTGCCCGATCCGCCATAAGCAACGGCATGGAGGGTTGAGGTATCTCCCAGGCAGTATTTGGCAGGGTATGCCGAAGCAGAGATCGAGAAGATGTTGCCAAAGGTAAAGGATCCCACCCGGGTCATCCAGCTGCTTGACGAAGTTGTGGCATAGTATTCGGTGGTATACCAGAAGGTGGTTGGCGAAACAGGATCAACGCTCATCCCGCTGTAGTCGCCCCAACGGCTGCGGCCGCTCCATACTCCGGTTTGCGAACCACCACCCTGGATGATGGTCTTTTCGGTCATGGTCATGGTATTCAGGGGGTCGTTTTTCAGCCTGCCGGTGTACCTGATCGCAGGATACATGGTGGAACTCGAGACAGAATAACCCAGGGCGATGGAACCTGCAGTATCTATTGCAATGCTACCCATCCAGCGTGAGTGGTTGTCGGCGGGAGCATAGGTCGACTGCTGGTGAATGGTCCAGGCATTTGTTCCCGGCTTGCGGAGTTCGTACCAGCGCACGCCAGCCGCACCGCCTGCTGCCGAAACAGTGTGGTTGATCACCATGGCGCTATAACCATTAAACACCCGGTATTTGGTGTTGCACATCAGCCGGTCGGCCAGTGTTTCGAGCTTCACATAGGTGTCTTTCTGCGGGATCCCCCCGTTGGGGGTGGTAAACGGAGTTACATTAAGAAAAATACGGTTGCCAAAAGTAGAATTTGAGGGGGTGGTCCAGTCTGCATGAAATTCCCATATCCCCAGGTGTTGCGAACCGCTGATGCGCACATAGGTGAAATAACAGGGAGTTCCGGCTGGAGGGAAAGTACCGTCGCAATCGGAGGGAAGCAGTGAGTAGGTCTCATTCCCTGAAGGCTGTTCAAACGAGATACGCTGGGCATTGGGGTTGCCTGCCAGCATCGCGGTGCGGTCGAAACCATATGCACCTGTGCCCTGGTAGCCGGGAACGAAACGGTTGGCGGTCATGTAATAGCCATCGGGCCATACGCCGAATTTGGGATAGTCGGGCATATTGGCGAACGAGTATTGCCAGCGGTACCACGGGCCCATGGGATCGGGTGTTTGCGATACGGCGATCATCTGGAAAAACGGGCCATTCGAGAAAGGCAGCGAGAATTGTGTAAAAAGCCAGCGATTGGCATTCTCATCATAAAGAACAACGGCATCTCCGCTGTTCTCGTTGTTGGGCATGCCGGCCCACACTGAGCTGTTGGCATAGGGTCCAAAGATCTTCTGGCCGGTTTTATTATAAATGGCATACGAGGTATTCACCACCTGGAAGTAGTGGTTGGGTCCTATCTCGCCATGGGTATCGGGAGGCACCGAATTTCCAGCCGAAATCCCGTTGAAATTCTGAAGGGTAGTATCGCTGGGCAGCAATCCCATGGCAGTCTGCAGTGCGGGGTCGAGAAAGCCGGGCAAACGCTGATTGTCACCGGCGCCGTCATAGAAGTCGAAATAGTTCTTCACGACACCATCTTTCCACGACTTGTCCTCTTTGTCTTCGGTCCAGAGTATCATGTCGCGGAGAGGCGGCGAGATATCAAAATAAACAGCCTTGTCGACCTTTGGTTTCAGCACCTGGTCCTGGGCAAAAAGGTTTGTGGCCGAAACAGCCATGAGAAGGCAGAGAGTAAAATACTTTATCATATCGAATATGTGGTTAGATGAAACAGGATACCTGATTGAAGGGTGCTAAGTTACAGTAAAAAACGATTGGTTTGAGTTTTCCGTTGATCGCTGTCCGGTCAAACTGCGTAACGGGCGACATCGGCCCGGGTGATTGTTCCCTCGCAGAGGATCACAAGCCGTTCGACGACATTGCGGAGTTCACGGATGTTTCCCGACCACGGGATTGTCTTCAGGGCATCAAGGGCATCTGAGGAAATCTCCATTTTGGCTTTGCCCTGGCCATTACAGAATCCGGTAATAAAATGGTCGGTTAGAAGGGGAATGTCGTCGGTCCTTTCCGATAACGGAGGCACCCCGATCACGATCACACTGAGCCTGTGGTAAAGATCTTCGCGGAAGGCCTTGTTGATGATCTCCTCCTTCAGGTTCTTATTGGTGGCCGCAATAATCCTTACATCGACGGGTATCTCCTTTTCTCCGCCCACCCGGGTGATCTTGCTCTCCTGCAACGCGCGCAGCACTTTCGACTGTGCCGACAGACTCATGTCGCCGATCTCATCGAGGAAGAGCGTGCCGCCGTGGGCCTGTTCAAAGTCGCCCTTGTGCTGCCGGATGGCCGAAGTGAAGGAACCCTTTTCGTGGCCAAAGAGGTTACTCTCTATCAGTTCGGAAGGGATGGCCGCGCAGTTCACTTCGATGAAAGGCCCTGAGGCACGGTTGCTGAGGGCATGAAGCTGACGGGCAACCAGCTCCTTACCGGTGCCATTGGCGCCGGTGATCAGCACCCTTGCATCGGTAACGGCAACACGGGCAATCATCGTGCGGATCTGCTGCATCGCCTCCGATTCGCCGATCATCTCGAAGGCTGCGCCGATCCTCCGCTTTAAGATCCGCGTTTCGGCCAGTAAAAGGTTGCGATCGAGGGCATTGCGCAGTGTGATCAGCAGCCTGTTCAGGTCGAGAGGTTTTGCGATGTAGTCGTAAGCTCCTTTACGAATGGCCTCCACGGCGGTTTCGATGGTGCCGTGGCCCGAGATCATCACGACCGGGACATCGGACATCTCCCGGATCTTCATTAAAACCTCAATACCGTCCATCTTCGGCATCTTGATGTCGCATAGCACAACATCGTATTTCTGCTCACCGGCCAGTCGAAGCCCCTCCATTCCGTCGGATGCGTCATCGATATCATACTTTTCATATTCGAGGATCTCCCGCAGCGTATTGCGGATGCTTTTCTCGTCGTCGATAACCAGAATCCTGGGCATGTGTTGCTCTTTGACTTCAAAAGTACACAAAGTTTGGGTAACTTTGTACCATGCACTTACAACGCCGGCCATACAATATATATACAATTATCCTATTATTCTGCATCCTGCATCTGGCATCCTGCATCTGGCATTCTGCATCCGCACAGCTGAAATCCCCGTGGACAGGCGGATTTAACTCCTGCCAGTTCTGCGAAATCGACCTGGACCTCGATGGGGTTAAGGACCTCCTGGTCTTCGACCGTCACGGAAACCGCAGACTGTCATTTATCAACCACGGAACTCCAAACACGGTCGATTACACCTTTGAGCCGTCGTATGCCCTTCAACTGCCCGAACTTCGCGAGTGGGTGATCACAGCCGATTACAATTGCGACGGGAAGATGGATATCTTCACCTATAGCAACGGAGGAGTGCGGGTTTACCGCAACGACTCCGGCCCCGGGCTGAATTTTACCCTGGTCACAGAGCTGCTTAAGTCATTTTACTATACCTCATATGTCGGGATCCTGGTCACCAGCGTAGATTACCCTGCCATTGCCGACATCGACGGCGACGGTGACCTCGACCTGCTTACCTTTTTCGGACTGGGCTCCTATGTGGAATACCACAAGAACCTTTCGATGGAGAGGTATGGGAACTGCGACAGTCTCGACTACCGGCTCGATGACCCCTGCTGGGGGAAGTTCAGGGAGAGCGAGGGAGGGAATAGGATCAGTCTGAATGAGCCATGCGGCTGGGATGTGGGATGTGGGAAATGGGATGTGGGATGTGGGATGTGGGATGCGGGATGTGGGATGTGGGATGTGGGATCGAAGCATACAGGTTCCACACTTTTAGCCATTGATCTGAACGGGGATGGTTTAAAGGATCTGGTGCTGGGGGATGTGGATTATCCCGGCCTCACGGCATTGATCAACGGCGGCACAAAGGATTCGGCGTTCATGATCTCGGCCGATACTATTTTCCCTGCGGTAGCACATCCGGTAAGACTCTTCTCTTTTCCGGCTGCGGCTTTTATCGACCTTGACAACGACGGACTCCGCGACCTGGTGGTTTCCCCTTTTGATCCATCGCTCTCTGTTGCCGATAATTATAATTGTATCTGGTTTTATAAAAACCTGGGAAGTAATTCCGCTCCGGAATTCGAATTCCTTACCGACAGGCTCTTGCGCGAAGAGACCTTCGATTTCGGTTCGGCATCACATCCGGTGCTCTTTGATTTTGACAACGATGCACTGACTGACCTCTTTGTGGGGAATGACGGTTACTACGACACATCCTACTATAAAGAGGGGGTTCTGCACTCAACTTACCAGACCAGGATCTCCTGTTTTCGTAACACCGGCACCCAGGATCAACCCTCCTACCAGAATCTCACCGACGACCTGGCGAACCTCAGCTCACTGAATTTCAGCGGTGGTTATCCGGCTTTCGGCGACCTGAATGACGATGCTCTGGCCGATCTGCTGACCGGCAACGCGGATGGAACGCTTACCTTTTTTCAGAACCAGGGCCCGGGAGGTGAACTGCCCCAGTTTGCTCCGCCTGTGGTAAACTGGCAGCAGATCGATGTCGGCAATTACAGCACCCCCCAGCTTTTCGATATCGACAAAGACGGCATTCCGGATCTGATTGTGGGGGAGAAGGGTGGAAACCTGAACTTTTTCCGTAATACCGGAACCAAGGCAAACCCGGTTTTCACGCTCGTTACCGACAGTCTGGGCAAGGTGAACGTAACCAATTACAACGTCTCCTACGATGGCTTCAGCACCCCCTGCTTTTTCCTTACAACAAGCGGAGAGACCTTGCTGGCAGCAGGAAGTGACGAAGGACGGATTCGTTTTTACGGAAATATCGACAACAACCTTGATGGCCGTTTTACGGAGTTGGAAGACATATACAGTAACATCGCCTCCGATCCTGCCGACACCCTGTTCGGCTGGCAATCTTCGCCGGCCATATTCCCCCTGCCCAACGGGTCATTTGAGATCATCACCGGGAATTTTTCAGGCGGACTGAATTTCATCGGGAAAAGAACACCCCCGGTCATCATCCCCGGTGTCGCAGAATATCCCTCCACCCGTCACCACAAATTCCAGGTTTTCCCCAATCCCGCGCATGAACAGATTACTATTAAGTTTCCCGGATACACCGGAATACTACTGATCATCAACTCCCTCGGACAGGCCGTCTCCT
>CAYHCQ010000011.1:0-37444 GCA_964355115.1 uncultured Prolixibacteraceae bacterium
CGCAAAGTGAACGGGCCAGGTATCATCTATGTACGTAACCGCCGGGAGACAAAGGAGATCGCCGGTTTCCTGCAGAAGAACGGCATCAGCGCCGATTTTTACCACGCCGGCCTCGACCAGAAAACCCGCGACCGGAGGCAGAACAGCTGGATCAGGGAGGAAAAACGAATTATTGTCTCCACCAATGCCTTCGGCATGGGCATCGACAAGTCCAATGTGCGCGTTGTTGTTCACCTCGACCTCGCCGACAGTATTGAAGCATACTTCCAGGAGGCAGGACGGGCAGGAAGGGATGAAAAAAGAGGATATGCCGTGTTGCTCTATGAGAATTCCGACATCCTCGATGCCCGGCATAACCTCACCATCGCATACCCCGAACTCAGCTTTATCCGGTCGGTTTATCAGGCACTGGGGAACTACCTGCAAATACCTGTCGGGGCGGGCAAAGAGTTGCATTTTGACTTCGACCTCCCTGCCTTCGCCGATCAGTATAAATTCCAACCTGTTTTGGTCTACAACAGCCTCAGGTTTCTGGAAAAGGAGGGGCTGGTCATGCTTACCGATGCTTTTCATAATCCATCGAAAATTTTCATCAAAGCTGATAAGGAGGAACTGTATCGCTTCCAGGTAGAAAATGAATCGTACGATCATTTTATCAAAACATTACTGCGCTCCTACAGCGGGATCCTCTCCGATTTTGTAAAGTTCAGTGAACCGGAGCTGGCCCGGCGCACCGACCTGCCCGTTGAAAAGGTGGTAAGCAATCTAAAACATCTCGAAAAGTTACAACTGCTTGATTATAAAAGACAAACCGATAATCCTCAGTTGATCTTCCTCGAAGAGCGCCTCGATCCCAATAACCTCAATATTTCACCTGAACATTACAGGAACCGGCGCAAGGATGCGGAGACCCGTCTGGAAGCCATGGTCTCTTATGCCGAATCGACACACAGATGCCGGAGTCAGATACTGCTGGCCTATTTCGGCGAGACAACCACACAGCGATGCGGGAAATGTGATGTTTGTATCGAACGAAACAAAGTAAGCCTCAACGAACTGGAATTCGATAACATAGTAGGGATAATTAAACCCCTGATGAAGATCCGGCCAATGGCAGCCGAAGAGATTGTAGAGGCTGCCGGGCAATTCAATGAAGAGAAGACCCTTCGTGTAATACAGTGGCTGCTTGATAATGAAAAGATTGAACCGGATGACACCGGTAAATACTCCTGGGGGAAATAGTCTCGTAAATACCTGCAAAAATTTATTTATGTCCAAAACATTAGCCTACGATGAACTCCCGCTTTGGTCGGCCCCTTTCGGACTCACGTTGCTGGATACTATCCGCACCCGGAAGTTTATGAACATCCTCGATATCGGTTCAGGAAGCGGCTTTCCGATGCTCGAGATCGCCGAAAGGTTCGGATTATCCTGCATGGTTTATGGCATCGACCCTTCTGCCGATGCAATTGCCATGATCAATGCCAAGAAAGAGGCAAAAGGAATCGTCAACGCCAGGATATTGAAAGGGGTGGCTGAGGAGATCCCATTTCCCGACAAATATTTCGAACTGGTGATCTCCAACAATGGTCTGAACAATGTTTCCGACCAGAAACGATCACTGGCTGAGTGCTTCCGGGTTTGCGACGAAGGGGCCCAGATGGTGCTCACCATGAACCTCCCCCACACCATGGTCGAATTTTATGATGTCTATGAACAACTCCTTGGAGAACTCGGGCTTACGGAGGAGATCTCTAAAATGCATGCCCACATTGCTTCCAAACGTACGCCGGTTGTAGAGTTGCGGGTAATGATCGAGGCGGCAGGGTTTACCATACATACCATCAATGTTGATGGGTTTAAAATGAAATACACAGAAGGGACCGCTTTCTTCAACAGTTTTCTGATAAAAAATTACTTCATGCCCTCATGGCAGGCCTTTCTGCCCCCTGACCGGATTGCGGAGGTGTTTACCCTGCTGGAACAACAACTGAACAGCATTGCCGAAAAGCAAGGGGAACTGGTGATGTCGGTGCCATTTGTGTGCTTTGATTGTATTAAAACGTGACACGTGACGCGTGACGCGTGACATGTGATGCGTGAGAGGTGGGGTTATTTGTGGGTAAATATTCAGGTTATGAATTCCATTTTACTTTTTGTCCTGCTAAGCCTCTCTGTATACCAGGACAAGCCGGTCGACAAGGATTGCAAATGCAAGGGGTTTCCGCTATATGGCAAGATCAAGATCGTGAACGATTTTCCCGATATCAAAATCAAGTTCGTGGAGAATTTTCCGGGACAAGAAAATTGATATAACTTTGTTAAAAAATAGTCTATGAGTCAGATTGCCTTTTGGAAGGGAAACTGGTCTCTGCTGATTCTGGCCACCATTATTTTTCTAATTCCAGTCGGAGTATCAGCCCAGTGGAGTTGGATGAATCCGTTGCCACAGGGAAATACGATCCACGATGTTCAGTTTCTGGATGGTTCAAAAGGGTTTGGCGTGGGCGACGGAGGAACAATTCTCAAAACCGTTGACGGAGGGTATACGTGGTCGCTGATCAAAACCAGTTTCCAGGCCGACCTGAATTCGGTCTTTTTTGTTGACTCCCTCCTGGGATTTGCCATTTCAGGCACCAGCTACGGTTACCTCGTAAAAACCACCAACGGCGGCGCCAACTGGAATCTCCTTTCCTACTTCGACACTTTTTACATGTATGACGTCTGGTTCACCGATGCATTGCATGGAACCGCCGTTGGAGAAGAGGGTGTTTTCACCACGCACGATGGAGGAATCAGCTGGCTTTGGAACGGACCCTACTCATGGAACTATTCTGTCTGGTTTACCAACCCGGCAACGGCAATAATGTCAAGTGAAGGGTTTTTATATAAAAGTTATGATGGAGGAAATACATGGGCCATAAAGCAACATAACGTTTATGGATGGCGTGGCTCTCTTTTCTTCATGAATGCCGACACCGGGTTTCATGTGGGTGGCGCTGGTCAGATTTGCCGAACTGTGGATGCCGGTGAGCACTGGGATACCATCCACTCAGGAACAACTAAATCACTCTCTGCATCATATGTGCTTTCATCGGGCACCGGGTATGCAGTGGGTTATTCCGGTACCATGCTGAAAACAACCAATGCCGGGGCATCCTGGACTGTCATGCCGCCCCTCACCGCTTCTGATCTCGAAACCATCACTTTTTCAACTCCGCTCCATGGCGTAATTACCGGCAAGTTTGGCTTGCTGATGGTTACGGAGGACGGCGGAGCAAACTGGACCATTCTGTCATCAGAAGTCACCCTTAAAAATCTTAACTCAATTTTCTTTACTGACCAGTCCAATGGATTTATAGCAGGTTATGGAGGCATTATGCTGAGAACAACGGATGGAGGCAATAACTGGCAATCACAACAGTTTCCTACCTCCGCCGACCTCACCTCGCTCTGTTTTACCGATATGCAGACCGGGTATGTCACCGCAACCAACGGGGCCATATTTAAAACTGCCAACGGTGGAGCAACATGGGATTCACTGGCGACAGGTGTCGGTTACAGCCTTGGGAATCTCAATTTTCCTGATAATTCAACAGGTTATGCCTGCGGCTTTTTTGTATATGGTTATGATACAAGCTACCTGTTAAAAACGACCAACGCAGGGGCAACCTGGGTATCAAAACCTTTTTCGGAATGGGGGGTGACAGCGATGAGCTTTACCAGTCCTGATACGGGTTACTTCACTGAAAGTAGCGGCAAAATAAACCAGACGACCGACGGGGGAGTTACCTGGCACACCCAGTATTCAAATACAAATTCCTGGTATTGGGACCTCTGTTTCCCGACCGCACATAAGGGATTTGCCTGCGGCGATAGTAAAACCTTGATAACCCTGGATGCCGGACTGCACTGGAACCCTCTGGAATCAGCACCGGTCAGTTTCATGCGGATGTTTTTCCTTGATTCTTTGACCGGCTATGCTTTGGGTCCTTATTATCCTTTGCCCCGCGTACTATACAGGACAGAGGATGGCGGACTTACCTGGAGCGAAAAAGTGATTGATGAAACCTGTTACTGGATCAGGGACCTCTATTTTACAGATCATGATTCAGGGTTCATCTGCGGCGACAACGGCGTGGTCCTGAAGACCACAACAGGCGGCGGTATCGTAACCGGAATTGACGAAACACCTTCCGTGCCTTCCAACAATATCGACCTATATCCCAATCCCTGTTCCGACAAGGTTCATATCCGGCTTCCGTCAAGAGCATCATCCGTCACTGTAACCCTTCTCACCCTCTCTGGTCAGCAGGTGTTAAGCCTTGAATACAAGAATTTGCATGATATGGAGATCACGCTTCCTACTCTCCGTTCCGGGCTCTACCTTGCCAGGATCAGAACCGATGAGGGAGTAGTGGTGAAGAAGTTGACCATTCTATGGTAGCGAGGTAGCGAAATGGCGAAATCAAAATTTAAAATTAATCGTTAACCGTAAATCGGATTAATCCTAAATGACTAATGTTCTTGGCCGTTCATTCTTTCTCCAGCCCGATGTTGTTCAGATCGCCAAAGATCTGCTGGGCAAATACCTGGTCACCGAAACCGACGGGGTGATAACCGCCGGGATGATCTGTGAAACCGAGGCTTATGCGGGTGTGGTTGACCGTGCCTCTCATGCTTTCGGTGGCAGGAGGAGTGCACGCACGGAGATTATGTACCGGGAAGGCGGCACAGCCTATGTGTACCTTTGTTATGGAATACATTCGCTCTTTAATGTAGTGACGAATGTAAATGATGTGCCGCATGCCGTACTGATTCGCGGAATCATTCCGGCTGAGGGTATAGGGATCATGCTATTACGGGCAGACAAAACCACGAAAACAAAAAATCCAGGCATCGGTCCGGGAAATGTTTCAAAATTGCTGGGAATACATTTTTCTCATACCGGTCTTGACCTCACCAGGAGGCCTGGTAACCGAGAATCCTTTGGGATATGGATTGAAGACCGGGAAATGCTGGTCAGGCATGGTGGCATCATGGCCGGGCCAAGGGTCGGGGTGGATTATGCCGGCGAGGATGCCCTTCTGCCCTACCGGTTTCAAATACAGCATGACATAAAATGAGCAAGGGCGGTATAAAATAAGCAGGGGCGACACACCGTGTCGCCCCTGCTTATTTTAATGCAATGCGTTGAATCGGATTACTTAACTTTCTTTCCGAGTTCAGCACCAGCCTTGAACTTAACAACCTTCTTGGCGGGAATCTTGATTTCCTTGCCATTCTGAGGATTGCGGCCTTTGCGGGCTGCTCTCTTGGAAACGGAGAAAGAACCAAAACCAACTAAAGCAACTCTTTCACCTTTGCCAAGAGCCTTGGTGGTAGCAGTGATAACAGCTTCCAATGCCCTTTTGGCTTCAGCTTTGGTCATTTTTGCATCGTTGGCAACTGCCTCGATTAATTGAGCCTTGTTCATTTTTCTTAAGTTTAAGTTTATACTTGAATTGATAATCCCCGCAAAGATAAGGCATCACAAAAAAAAGTCAAGTGTAAATAGCTGAAAACAGGCGAAAATGTTGATAAATCGCGTTTATTGTTAATATCTCTGCCTCTGAAAGGGTTAAATTTAGTAGGTTTCATGAAAATATCGACCCGTATCCCCTTAGAAAATCCCCGACAGTCATGGGTTTTCTGCCTTCAAGCTGAAGATGGGTCAGATGTAAAAATCCATCAATTGTCCCAACTTTAAGGTCCGATTTCCTGTCGGTGATGAATTTTCCGGGTATGTGAGAAACTGCGGTGTATTCGGGAATTGCCTGGAAAATTTTCAGGCTCCTTGGTGTACCATCGGGTAATACTACATCACAAAAAGCCCCGGGGTACGGACTGAGTCCTCTGATGAGATTAAAGATATTATGAGTTGTACCGTTCCAGTCGATCCGGCAATCATCCTTGAAAATTTTCGGAGCCGGTTTTAAAACAAGACCGGGCGTGATAAGGCTCTCCTGCGCGATATCCGTTATTTCACCGGTTCTGATGCCCTCGACACTCCTCACAACAAGTCCGGCTCCAATTTCCATAAGCCTGTCATGAAGATCTCCGGCAGTTTCACCGGGGCCAATCGGAGTTTTTTCCGAGAACAGAACCCGGCCGGCATCGATCTTCTCATTGAGAAAAAAAGTAGTCACGCCGGTTTCCGTCTCCCCGTTGATAATTGCCCTGTTAATGGGTGCAGCACCCCTGTATTGAGGAAGCAGAGAAGCATGCAGGTTGAAAGTGCCAAGTGAAGGCAGCGACCACACCGAAGCCGGCATCATTCGAAATGCGATCACAATCTGCAGATCCGGAGAATAGGATCTCAACTGATCCGCAAATGCAGGATCCTTCATGTTCAAAGGCTGTAAAACGGGCAACCCTGCCTCCAGGGCATACTTTTTAACCGCAGAGGTACTCAATGTAAGTCCACGTCCTGCCTGTTTATCGGGAGCCGTAACAACTGCCGCAATGCAATATCCTTCATCCACCAGTCGCCTGAGTGAAGCGACCGCAAAACCAGGAGTGCCAAAAAAAACTATCCGCGGGAATTCCTTCATAAATGCACAAAAAAAAGTGGCCTGTTATCCAGACCACTAATTTATAAAATCCTTAAGCTACCCCGACAATTGTCAATTGTCAACTATTTTTTTATTTTTCCTTCGGCAAAGGCAATGTACTTATCAATTTCGCGTCCTTCATTTGAACGGGGAAACTCCTCCTTGATCCGCTTATAGTAAGTCAGTGACTTGTCATAATTGCCCAGCACTTCATGGGCCCAGGCGGCTTTCATGAGAAACATCGGGGAGGTAAATTCGTTCTTTCGCAGATCGGCAGCTTCCAGGTAATAATCAGCGGCCTTCTCAGTCTGCTTCAGCTCCATATATGCATCGCCCATTGCACCTTTCGCCATCGGGGCAACAAGCTGATCACCGGCGCTGAATTCATCAAGATGTTTGATTGCCTCTTCAAACTGACCCATCTTCAGGTAGCAGATACCGGCATAATAATGTGATAGGTTGGCCGATTCAGTGATGCCGAATTCATCAATAATACCGAGAAATCCAAGAAACTGGCCATCGCCGTTCAGAGCTTTCTTTAATGAATCCTGCTCAAAGTACTTCTCAGCCATAAACATCTGGCTCTGGGCATCCTTTTCCTTCGGAGCTAAATAGAACCGTTTGAATCCGAAAAATCCGAGAACGATGACGATAACCGCGGCGACAACGATGACGATGATCTTCTGGTTTTTTTCAATGAATTGCTCCGTCCTGCTGAAAGCCTCTTCAACAGCCTCGATGCGCTGTTCGGTTTTATCGATCTTTTTGTCTGCCATATTCGTTATGTTATCTGAATTTTGGAGGTGCAAAATTACATTTTTTCCTGAATTACAGGCATAGGTAACCATTTTTTTTACATTTGCAACCAATCTGAAATCCATAAACATGCAGCAGGGTGCAGATTTAAACCCGTCACAGCGCGAGGAGGTCATCAGCTACCTGATGGAATTCCTTACCCGCGAACGAAGAGAGAAATTCATCGCCAACCTGGCCTGGCGTACCCGCTATATCACCCTGGTACTCGAGGATATTTACCAGTCGCACAATGCCAGTGCTGTACTGAGAACCTGTGACTGTTTCGGCATACAGGATGTCCACATTATCGAAAACCATAATAAATATGAAGTCAACCCCGATGTTGCCCTCGGTGCCACCAAATGGCTTACGCTGCATAAGTACGATGCTCCGGGCGACAATACCGTCGCCTGCCTGAACCGTTTAAAACAGGAAGGTTACCGCATTTATGCCACCACACCTCACGAAGAGGATGTAACCCCGGAAACTCTGCCTCTCGGCAATAAAATTGCGCTTGTTTTCGGGACCGAATTACAGGGATTGACACCAACCGCTATGGAGATGGCCGACGGGTTTGTCAGGATTCCGATGTTCGGCTTCACCGAGAGTCTGAACATCAGTGTTTCAGCCGCGATTTTCATGCAGAACATCACGGCCCGGCTTCGCAAATCTAATCATGACTGGAAACTCTCAACCCACGAACGCTCAGTGGTTTTGCTCGATTGGCTTAAGAACTCTATAAAAAAAGCCGACCTCCTGATTGAAGATTTCCTGGATAAAAAAACATAATGTCCATGTTGTTTCTGTCCATTTTTTGATACCTTTGCTTGTTAACGTGAAAATAAAACAATTTTACTATGGGAAAAGGAGATAAAAAATCAAAGCGTGGCAAAATTGTCATTGGATCCTTTGGTGTAAGAAGATCGAAAAAGAAGAAGAAAAATACCCCGTCTGCAAAGAGCCTGGCAGAAGCTAAACCTAAGAAAAGCGCTCCGGAAATCCTGATCCCGGTTCCTGAGCCGATGGTTGAAACTCATGTTGCAGAAGATGCCGCAAAAAAAACTGCAGTCAAAAAAACAGCTAAGAAGGTTGCTGAAGGCGGCGAAGAAAAGCCCAAGGCCGCAAAAACAAAGAAGAAAGAAGCTGAATAACCTCATTGGCAGATATTTCCCTGACCTTACCCCGGTGCAGCACCGGCAGATGACTCTGCTCGGGGAGCTCTACACGGAATGGAATGCCAAAATCAATGTTATTTCACGCAAGGATATCAGCCATTTATACCTTCACCATATTCTTCATTCACTCAGTGTCGCCCGCCTGATCAGTTTCAGACCAGGAACCATGGTTATGGATGCCGGCACGGGGGGTGGCTTCCCTGGCATCCCGCTGGCAATAATGTTTCCCGAAACCCATTTTACGCTGGTAGATTCTATCGGAAAAAAAATAAAAGTGGTGGAAGCCGTAGCAGCAGGCACAGAACTTCAGAACGTCACAGCCTTGAATGCCCGGCTTGAGGCAGTCGCAGGAGAATTCGATTTCATTACCGGACGGGCAGTTTCGAATCTCGCTCTTTTCGTGAACATGCTGAGTCGTAAAGTCAAAAAGAAAAACAGCAACAAAATCCCCAACGGCATCCTCTACCTGACCGGGGGAGACACCGGCCAGGAACTTGCGGGTTTAAAGGCAAAAACAGCATCTGTAACCATCAGCGAATATTTTCAGGAAGAGTATTTCACGGCCAAAAAACTGGTACATATCCACTCCTTCAGGTAGACACCGGCATTCGCAATGCCCCTCCCCTAACAAAAGTTGGCAGGTGCTTGGTTGTTTGCCCAATTTTTCGTTATTTCGCCTTTTCAACTCAATTTCTTACTAACCAATTTAAATCAGGTTTTATGGCCGAACAGAAGAAATTTATTCCTTTCATCTCTCCCGAGACAAACATGAAAGAGTTTACGGTTCGAGCGCTGATCATTGGCCTCTTTTTTGCCGTCATTCTTGGCGCCGCCAATGCTTACCTCGGATTAAAAGCCGGTATGACCATCGCCGCAACATATCCTGCAGCTGTGCTTGGAATGGCCATTTTACGGCTCATGAAAGGCTCCATCCTCGAAGAAAATTTCACCCGTACCGTTGGATCCATTGGAGAATCGGTTGCAGCCGGAGCCATTTTCACCCTGCCGGCATTTTTCGTTTCTGGTATCTGGTCGGAATTTTTTACCGTAGGGCATTACATTACCTCATCGCTGATCCTTATTGCAGGCGGTATCCTGGGTATCATGTTCGTTGCCTTGCTTCGCCGGGTGATGGTCGAAGACGCTGAACTTCCCTTTCCGGAATCCACTGCTGCTGCAGAAATTCACAAAGCCGGCCAGGGCTCCTCGGGCGGATCGAAATTCCTCTTCTGGGCCATGGGCCTTGGTGCACTCATCAAGATACTGGGTGAATTGAAACTGTTCCAGTACCTGTGGGAAAAATTCATCACCTTCGGGAACCAGGTCATCACCGGTACCGTTTTCAAAGGCGAAGGCGGCATGCTGCTCAGTTCGCCGGGTGTAAGCCCCGCTTACATGGGTGTTGGTTACATCATCGGCCCGAAACTTGGAGCACTGAACTTCAGCGGGGGTATTCTCGCCTGGGGACTCATGGCCCCTATGATCATGTATTTCCTAATGCCCGGGATTAATTTCCAGGATTGGGCGGCTTTTCTGATGGGAAGCGATCCTACTCTCACAATGGATGCCGCGATGCAAAAGGTAACTGACCCCACTTACCAGATCAACCAGATATGGAAATTTATCGTCAGGCCTATCGCCATCGGCGGGATGCTTGTAAGCGCCGGATACACCCTTTTCAAAATGCGCAAGAGCCTGTCCACCGGTATTGCAAGGTCGGTAAAGGATGTTAAAAAAGCTGCTTCCGGAGTTGAGCATAATGTTCCGAGAAATGAAAAAGATATCAGCTTCAGCTGGATCATGGTCGGTATCGCTTTTGTTGCCCTTCTCACCTTCGCGATAACCTATTTCATCTTTGAAACCAACCTCCTCATTGCAATTGTCGCCTCCACGGTGATGATCATCCTTGCCTTCTTCTTTGCTTCAGTTTCAGGCTACCTGGTAGGCATCATGGGATCAAGCAATAACCCGATCAGCGGGCTTACACTTACAGCTCTTGTGGTCACCGCGCTTATTCTCGTTGCCCTGGGTGTACAGGGAAATTCAGGCGTTGCCACGGTTCTCGGAGTTGCTGCCATCGTTTGCGTTTCTGCAGCTGTGGCCGGCGAAATGCTGCAGGATCTGAAGGCAGGCCACATTCTTGGAGGTACCCCCTGGAGAATGCAGGTAGGTGACATCCTTGGTGTTATCCTCGCCGGCGCCGTGATGTTCGTCGTGCTCGCTTTCCTGAACGACGGAGACATCGCCAGTGGTAAAAATCTCGGTTACCAGGGTGGTTTTGGCAGCAAGAACCTGTCGGCCCCCCAGGCCAGCCTCATGGCCATCCTCTCCCGGGGTATTGTGCAGGGACAGATGGCCTGGCCGCTTATCATTGCCGGTATGCTTATGGGCGTCGCCTTCATCCTGATGCAGGTGAAAAGTCCGATGCTGGTCAGCGTTGGCATGTACCTTCCCATCGAAACAACCTTCGCCATCTTTGTCGGTGGTTTGATCAAGGGTGCTGTTGATATGTACTCCGAAAAACGCAAACACAACGAAGCGCAGAAAGTCCGTGTTGAAAACACCGGTGTGCTGCTGGCTTCAGGAATGATTGCAGGGGAAGCCCTCATGGGACTGGTGATAGCCATCCTGGCGGTATTCAACATCTTCCTATACCAATACTTCGTATTCTTCCAGAACCCCACCTTCTACATCAGTTTTGTGATTCTGGCCATCATTGCCTATGTCTTTATCCAGATTCCTTTGAAGAATGCCGGGAAACCTGATGATCCGGCGCCTCCTGCTTCGGGCATGTAAACCATGAATTTTTTCAAACGCAGGAAAATTCTTAAAAAGGCCAACTTCCTCGATCTTACGCCAGTACGTAGGATCGGGGAAGAACCTTTGGATGAAACCCGCATCAGCCTGCTGATGCCCAGGTTTAAGAACAAGTACACCTCTGCGATGTTCCAGCCCCGCTCAAAAGACCATTTCATCAGGATCAAACTGGATGCCTTCGGATCGATGACATGGATGCTTATCGACGGGCAAACAACCGTCGCAGGAATTGCAGAAGAGCTGAATATCAGCCATCCTGACAAGCTCCAGCCACCCGGCGAAACCCCTGAAAGGGTTACAAAATTTCTCGCGATGCTATACCAGCAGCGCTATATCTCGTTCCGTGAAATAATGGATCGGGAAGCTGCCAAATGATTTTTTTTGTACCTTTGAAGCGTACGAACATACAATAACCACAATAATATTATGAGCAACGACATCCGCAATCTCGAACCCAAAGACCTGTGGAAGAATTTCTACAGTCTCACCCGGATCCCCCGGCCTTCCAAGCATGAAGTAAAAATCCAGGAATTCATGATCGCCTTTGGCAAAAACCTTGGGCTTGAAACAATTACCGATGAGGTGGGCAATGTAATCATCCGCAAACCGGCCACCCCCGGCATGGAAAACCGCAAAGGTGTGATCCTCCAGGGTCACCTTGATATGGTTCCTCAGAAAAACAGCGATAAGGTGCATGATTTTACCACCGATCCCATCGATGCCCATGTTGACGGCGAATGGGTAAAAGCTACCGGAACAACCCTGGGTGCCGATAATGGCATGGGCGTTGCCGCAACCATGGCTGTTCTCGAAGCCAAAGACATGGTGCATGGACCCGTAGAGGCCCTGTTCACCTCTGATGAGGAGACTGGCATGACGGGTGCAACCAACCTGAAACCGGGCATCCTTAAAGGGGATATACTTATTAATATGGACTCCGAAGACGAAGGCGAACTATATATCGGCTGCGCCGGCGGAACTAATGGTAATTTTAAATTCAACTACTCCGAAGTGGAGGTTCCGGCCGGCCATGTTGCCTGCAAGATAAGCCTCACCGGACTAAAAGGCGGTCACAGCGGTGTCGATATTCACCTCGGCCGCGGCAATGCCAACAAGGTAATGAACCGTTTCCTCTGGCATGCTGCAAAAAAACATGGACTCCGGCTCGCTTCAATTGACGGCGGCAGTCTGCGCAATGCCATTCCCCGTGAGGCCTTTGCCATTGTTACAGTTCCCGCGGAACAGGCCGAATGGCTGGTAAAATGTCTGAATTTATATGAGCAGAAGATCAGAAAAGAGCTGGCAGCTGTTGAGCCCGACATAAAGATGGAAGCAACTCCGGCCGATCTGCCCAAATCAGTCATCGATGAGGCGACACAGAAAAACCTGCTGGATGCCATTTACGCCTGCCCCAATGGAGTGATGCGAATGAGCAACGAAATGCCCGGACTGGTGGAGACCTCTACCAATCTTGCCATTGTGAAGTCGGAAAACGGACAAATCCGGATACAGTGTCTGCTCAGAAGCTCTGTCGACTCTGCCAAAGACGACCTGGAGCAGATGATGCAGTGCGTTTTCGAGATGGCCGGAGCCAGCTATGTTTTCGATGGGAAATACCCCGGCTGGAAACCAAATCCTGACTCCGCGATCCTGAAGACAATGCAGGATATTTACAACAGGAAATTCGGAAACATTCCCGAAATCAAGGCAATCCATGCCGGTCTCGAATGCGGAATTCTCGGAGGAGCCTATCCCAACTGGGACATGATCTCCTTTGGCCCGACCATCCGCTACCCGCACTCACCGGATGAAAAGGTAAACATCGCCACAGTCCAAAAATTCTGGGATTTCCTGGTTGCAACACTGAAGGATATTCCTGTAAAATAATGGCTCCCATGCGGAATCTGACGATCCGCTGCATCTTCTTTTTTCTTCTCCTGTTTAATACAATTAATACGGGAGCACAGAATACACTTTTTGATATCATTTACTGCATTAACGGAGGGGAGAACAAATCGGTCGGGATCCCCTCCGTTGCATTTCCCAATCCTGTCGAAAAACCGGGATGGAACCTGATATTCGGCGATGAATTTTCGGGAACCAGCCTCGACGCGCTAAAATGGAACCGGAGCACTCCGATCGATGACGGAAATGGAAGCTGCACCCGGAAATTTGCTGTAAATCCAGACAATATATACGTTTCAAATGGCAATGCGGTAATCACCAATACCGCCGATGAACTCATTCCCGGCTGTCCCTTTTCATCGGGCGAGATCAAAACGATGAGTGTCAGAGATACTACGTTTAAAAGTACCTATTTTTATGCGAATGGATTCCTGGAGGCGCGGGTTAAACTTTATTCCATGCAGGGACAGGGTGCCGCCATGTGGTTGTGGGGCATTGGAGACCCTCTGAACCCTGGCGGACAGGGACCCTGGAATGAGATAGATGTGTTTGAACTCGATGGCGCCAATGCCAATATTGCCGACGGAACCTACCACTGGACATGGGATGGAAAACACACCTCCCAGATGCAGAATGTCTATCTCACGGAAGGGTCAGGCTTGTATGATCTTTCTGAAAACTGGACAACCTTCGCTTTGGAATGGAATGCAGATACCATCCGCTGGTACATCAACAATGTACTGGTAAAAGAGCTCGACCTCCACAGGATACCTCCCTTCTGTCTTGAAGCCGGACACTACAGCCAGGCATTGGCCCCGTTCTGCCTGCGTTTCGGGACCGGCCCGAATACTGTGGGAAATATGACAAATCTTGCCAGGGCATCAGATCTTCCGCAATCGATGATGATCGATTACGTGAGAGTTTATAAAAAAACCGGTGAGAAGGCGACCCCCATCCTCACTACTGATGGGATCTCCCAGGTGTGCTTCGACACCCTTAACCCGCTACCGGTCGAAAAAATTCTCTGGACTCCATACTACCCGGAAGTGACCTACGAATGGTCATCGCCTTCGTTTGATATCAGTCCTTTGCCCGTCACAATTCCCCGACCGCCTGGCCGGATGCTGATCCGCTCAAAACCTGGTATCGCCCCAAACCAGTTCCACCCGGTTTACCTGAAAACAACCTTTCCGGGTAACCGTTCTGAATTTGACACCCTCTTGATCTACCTGCCGACCACCCCTCCCCCCTTGCCTCAGAACAACTTCAGCGCCTCCCAGATCGACACGTTATGCTACTTCGAAATCCGGAAACCGCTTTCATCCCAAATTGAAGGAGCCGAATACAGTGTTGACGGCGGTGCTCTGTGGAAACTGGCAAGAGAGGCCGACACTCCTGACGGTTCATTTTTTTGCTTCGATACGATCAGGGCTGAATCAATGCTTACCTTTCGGTGGCGTGAATGGAATAGCTGCGGATTCTCCCCCGAACTGCAAACAACCTTTATTGCGCCGCCGCCTCAACCCGGCTGCAAATGGCCCCTTGGGACAGCTGAAAACAAACCAGGCCCGGGGATGGTTTCCGGAAAAACCATCTCCGTTTTACCGTGCCCTGTAAGTACTGAACTGACTGTCAATGTCGTTGGATCCGATCCGAATGACAACCAGCCTTGCCATCTCAGCATCTATGATGCTACGGGCAGGCTGCTGACCGGAAAACCCATCTTCCATGGCACCAACACCCTGGATATGAACCTGCTGAAACCCGGGTTTTTCTTTATCCTGATTACCTGTGGCAACGAAATCCTCTTTCACGGGAAGTGCATCAAACAATGATTTCAAAGAGATGAAAATATTTTTTGTTATTTAGTTTTTTTCCGTACATTTGCAGTCCCAAAAAAAATTACCACAATGACAAAGAGAACATACCAGCCGTCGAACAGAAAGAGGAAGAACAAACATGGTTTCCGGGAAAGAATGGCAACTGCCAACGGCCGTAAAGTACTCGCAGCCAGAAGAGCTAAGGGCAGGAAGAAACTGACCGTATCCGATGAATACCTTGACAAGGAATAATATTTCTGTCATTGATCGGTAGGTTCAATCAGAATTATACGCAATTTTGTATAGAAAAGAAGATAAGTTCATTATCTTCTTTTTTTATTTATACCCAATCAGATAATTATCCCCTCCTATGAAAAACATTGATTTCAAGAAATGGATGCCTTACGCCGGGGCGATCCTGATTTTCCTGGTCATCACCCTGGTCTATTTCGCGCCCTTACTCGAAGGGAAAAGAATTCTCCAGAGCGATATTGTCAATTACCAGGGGATGTCGAAGGAGATAGCTGATTTCAGAAAATCCGCCGGACAGGAACCCTTGTGGACAAACTCAATGTTCGGGGGAATGCCCGCCTACCAGATCTCCGCAGCTTACTCTTCGAACCTGATCGGGCACCTCGACAAGATAATTACCCTGGGGCTGCCGCACCCGGCCAACCTGGTCTTCCTCTATTTTATAGGATTCTTTATACTCCTCCTGGTTATGAGGGTCGATCCCTGGCTGGCAATCGTCGGTTCTGTCGCTTTTGCATTTTCCTCCTACTTCTTCATTATTATTGAGGCCGGACACAATTCAAAGGCCCATGCCATCGGCTACATGGCACCGGTAATTGCCGGCATCATTCTAACCCTCAGGCGAAAATACCTCTGGGGAGGAATAGTTACCGCAATTTTCCTCTCGCTCGAGGTAAAAGCCAACCACCCGCAGATAACCTACTATCTCGCCATGATTGCCCTGCTGCTCGGGCTGTTTAAACTGATTCATGCAGTGAGGTACAAGGCCCTGGCCCCATTCTTCACGGCAGCAGGTGTGCTGATTATCGCACTTATATTTGCCGTGCTTACAAATCTCACAAGCCTCTGGGCTACTTACGAATATGGGAAATATACAATCCGGGGTAAATCAGAACTCACCACGGAAAAGTCAAACAGAACCTCCGGACTGGATAAGGATTACGCCACCCAATGGAGTTATGGCATAGGCGAATCGATGACACTTTTATTCCCCAATTATTACGGAGGTTCATCGAGCGCCAACCTGGGAAACAATTCCGAGATTGTGAAGGCCATGAAGGCCAACAACATTGATGATGCCACCATACAGCAATTTACCGGCTCACCTGTTCCATTCCTTTACTGGGGCAACCAGCCGTTTACCTCAGGTCCGGTATACGTCGGCGCGATCATCTGCTTCCTCTTTTTCCTTGGCCTCATTATTGTAAAGGGTCCGATAAAATGGTGGCTCCTCTCAGCAACCGTGCTTTCCCTGCTCCTTTCATGGGGCCATAATCTTATGCCGGTTACCGAATTCTTCCTGAACTGGGTTCCCGGATATAATAAATTCAGGGCGGTCTCCATGATACTGGTGATTGCCGAATTCACAATGCCGCTGCTGGGAATCCTTGCGCTGAAAGTATTGGTTGAGCAAAAAGATGAACAGAAGAACATCTTCAGGGGATTGCAGATCGCCTTCATTATTACAGGCGGTATAAGCCTCATAAATGCGCTCTTCCCGGGAATGTTCCTGGATTTCGTGGGCTCCGGCGATAAAAATTTCGCGACACAGCTCCCCGACTGGTTCATGCAGGCAATCCGCGACGAGCGGAAAAGTCTGCTCCGTGTTGATGCAATACGGGCCTTTGTCATGATCACACTCGCTGCAGGAATCCTCTGGGCAGTGCTTTTCAGGAAGGTCAAAAAGGAGTATGCCTACATCGCACTCGTCGTCATGATCCTTGGCGATATGTTCTGGGTTAACAAGCATTATCTGAACGATGAGAGTTTTACCTCAAAGTCGAGAGTTGAAAACCCTTTTGAACCGACAGCGGCCGATAACCAGATACTCCAGGACAAGGACCCCGATTTCCGGGTCCTCAACCTGACTGCGAATACTTTTAATGACGCCACTACTTCATACTATCACAAATCCATTGGCGGTTACCATGGGGCCAAACTCCGCCGTTACCAGGAGCTGATCGAGAACCAGATCAATAAAAACAACATGGCTGTTCTGAACATGCTGAATACAAAATACTTCATCGTACCGGATGCCAACAAAGCCCCTGTTGCCCAGTTCAATCCAGAGGCCCTGGGGCATGCATGGTTTGTGGATGCCATTCAAATGGTTGACAACGCCGATGCGGAGATCAATGCACTCACAGGATTCAGACCCGATTCCGTTGCCATTGTCGACAAACGATTTGCCGAGAACCTGAAAGGGTTTACTCCCGCAAAGGACACGCTCGATTATATCAAGCTCGAATCCTACGCTCCCAATGCACTGGTTTATCACTACATAACCAGGAACAACGGACTCGCCGTTTTTTCAGAGATCTATTATCCGAAAGGATGGAATGCTTACGTAGACGGAACTCTGACTCCCCATTTCCGGGCCGATTACGTCCTGCGTGCAATGGTGCTGCCTGCAGGCGACCACAAAGTTGAATTCAGGTTTGAACCCAGTGTTTACAGGATCGGTGAGAAGATCTCCCTGTTCAGTTCGATCCTGCTTATCATACTAGTAATCGGACTTGGCGCGACGGAAATCTGGAAGGCGAAGAAACCGAAAGTATGAGAAAAGTACTGATCATCAGCTATTACTGGCCCCCAAGCGGAGGAGCAGGTGTACAAAGGTGGCTGAAGTTCGTGAAATACATGCGTGATTTCGGGTGGGAACCCATTGTTTATACCCCCGAAAATCCGGAGTACCCTGAAACAGATAAATCCCTGTTCAAAGATATTCCCGAAGGGATGAGTCTTATTAAAACACCCATCTGGGAGCCTTACAACGCCTACAAGAAACTGCTCGGACAAAAGAAAGAGGAGAAGATCAATGCCGCATTCCTCTCCGAGAAGAAGAAAAACAGGACCCTCGAGAACATCTCTGTCTGGATCCGCGGAAATTTCTTCATCCCTGATGCCAGAAAATTCTGGATCAAACCCTCCGTCGCCTTCCTGAAAAACTATCTCCGGAATCATCCGGTTGATATGGTTATTTCGACGGGTCCGCCTCACAGTATGCACCTCATCGCCATGCCTTTGGCTGCCCATTTCCGGATAACCTGGCTGGCCGATTTCCGCGACCCGTGGACCAATATTGATTTCTATAAAGATCTGAAACTGTCGGGGTGGGCCGATGCCCGGCACCGCAGGCTTGAAAAGGAGGTACTTCAGAGAGCCGATGCCGTAACTGTAATCAGTGAAAGTATGGCCTCCGATTTTTACCGGATAATGCCCCGAAAATACGAGGTGATCACAAATGGTTTTGACCCGGGCGATATCGACCAGAATATTCCCGTAATTCATGACTCTAAATTCTCAATCGCACATATAGGAACCCTCGTGAGTACCCGCAACCCAATTTCGCTCTGGCAGGCACTGAAAGAGCTACTGGTGGAAGAAAACGGGCTGGCCAATGATCTGGAGATCAAACTGGTTGGCAAAGTTGATTTCCAGGTGACCTCTTCACTGGAAGAATATGGGCTTTCGCAGTTTGTGCGCCGGATCGACTACATGCCTCACGATGAGGTTGTGAAATGCCAGCGGCAGTCGCAGGTGCTGCTGCTCATTATCAACAATACCCCCAATGCCAGGATGATACTCACCGGAAAGTTCTTTGAGTACCTCGCTGCAATGCGGCCAATCCTCTGCCTTGGACCCGATGACGGTGATGCAGCCAGGATCCTGCACGATACAAATGCAGGACTTCTTTCGGGTTTTGGTGACACCGCGACAATGAAAAGAAATATTCTGAAATTTTACGAAAACTATAAAACCGGTAACCTGGTTTCCGGCAGTCGCGGCATCGACAGGTATTCAAGACAAGAACTGACGAGGAATTTATGCAGTCTCCTCGATAATATCTGCCTCCGGTAGTGGTTTCTTTGCGGGCGATTTGTAGTTCACAACCGCTTTTGTTTTCCATCTTCCCAGCCTGTAATACCAGTAATACAAGATCATGCCGGCCAGCCAGCCCACGGGTATCGACCACCAGATACCATGCACCCCGATGGCCGGATTGTTCGATAAAAAATAGGCCACAGGGATTCTTACCAGCCAGAGGGCAAACAAACTGATGAACATCGGGACAAGGGTATCACCGGCACCCCTGAGTAGTCCATTGATAACAAACATTACCGAGAAGAGGATGTAAAACGATCCGATGATTTTCAGGTAATCCTGTCCCATTGTAATTACTAACGGATCATCTGTAAACATCATCATCAAAGGGCGGCCGAATAAAACGGTGATAACGGAGGTAATTACCGAGACCGCGCTGGTCATTATCAGTGTCGCCCTCAGACCCGCTTTGACCCGGTCGGGACGGTTGGCCCCCATATTTTGTCCGACAAAAGTAGAAAGTGCAACGGCGAAACTCATAGCAGGCATGGCTGCGAACATATCGATCCTCCCCGCAGCGCTGTAAGCAGCGTTCGCATCAACCCCGAAACGGTTAACCACCCAGTACAGTGCCACCATCCCCACAGCTACAAAGGTTTGCTGAAAACCGGTCGGCAGCCCGATTTTCAGACTCTTGGCAAAGATCTCCCTGTCGAAGGTCAGGTTTTTCAGGGAAAATTTAACAACCTTATGATATTTGTTCAGATAATAGACCTGTGCAAAAAAAGCAACGGCCTCCGCGATAACAGTAGCAAGGGCCACGCTCCATACCCCCCAGTGAAGAAGTGGTACAAATATCAGGTCGAGGATGATATTAAGCCCCACTGAACCGATAAGAAAATACAACGGGGTCTTCGAATCTCCCAAACCTCTCAGTATTGCACTTGTGCCATTGTACCCGAAAAGGAAGATGAGTCCGGCAAAGAAGATTACCAGGAATTGTTTAGCCTGCGGAATAATTGCAGGCGAAAGGTTTATAAGACTGAAAATCAGGTCACTGAGCAGGATACCCAAAGCACTAATGACAATTGAAACGAAAAACAGGAAAATATACATAGTGTTGATCGCCCGCTTAACCCTCTCGAGATCTTTGGCCCCGAAATACTGCGACACCACAACAGTAAAGCCCATGGTAATGCCGATGATAAAGGAGACGAGCAGAAAGATGATTGGTCCGCTGGTTCCCACCGCAGCCAGCGCCTCCTTCCCGATAAACCTGCCCACTATAACGCTGTCGACAACATTGTACAACTGCTGAAATACATTTCCAAGCAACATCGGGATCGCGAATTTCAGGATCAGCCTGCCTTCATTACCGGTACTCAGGTCTTTCATGGAGTGGGATTTCCGGAACAATCCGATCAGAAATAAACTTCAGGTTCCGGGATGGCAAAGGTACCCTGAATTCGCGGAATATTTGTAATTTTGCCCGACAACAGTTCGTTCTGTCGCCGCGCCTTTTGGCGTGGAGGAAAGTCGGGACAACACAGAGCGCCATGCTTCCTAACGGGAAGGAGTTCGGGCCATAAAGGCCGGGACGACAGACAGTGCCACAGAAAATGACCGCCCGGCTTGCCGGGGAAGGGTGAAAACGCGGTGTAAGAGACCACGGTTCGGCCGGGCAACCGGCCGGAGGGGTAAACCTCATGGGTTGAAAGACCAAGTATACCGGCTGCCAAGGGTTGCTCGCCCGATGCCGGAGGGTAGGTCGCTAAAGCCTGTCGGCGACGTCAGGTGCAGATAAATGACAGATTAAAACAGAATCCTGCTTACTGAACTGTTGCTTTTTTTTAATATTTCGAAATGAAGATAGTCACCATTGTAGGCGCACGGCCACAGTTTATCAAGGCTGCCGTTGTTTCGAGGGTTCTCAGGGCAAACCCCGGTATCGTGGAGATCCTGCTCCATACGGGCCAGCATTACGATGAGAATATGTCGGATGTGTTTTTTCGTGAACTCAGCATTCCGCAGCCTGACTACAACCTCGAAGTGGGATCCGGCAGCCATGCCCGGCAAACTGGGGCCATGCTGCAGGGGATTGAGGATATCCTGCTGAAAGAGAAGCCCGACTGGACGTTGGTTTACGGCGACACCAATTCCACTCTTGCCGGAGCCCTGGCAGCAACAAAACTCCATATCCCGGTCGCCCATGTTGAGGCAGGCCTCAGGAGTTTCAACCGGTCGATGCCGGAAGAGATAAACCGGATTGTTACCGACCGCATCTCCAATCTCCTTTTCGCCCCTACCCGTACGGCAATCACCAACCTTGAAAACGAAGGACTTGCCTCCATTACCTGCTTTTCCGGCGACGTAATGTACGACTCTGTTCTCTTCTACCAAAAACGCATTCTCGAAAACCCGGCACAGTTTATCACACCGGGAATACCGGGAAATTATCTCCTTGCCACAATCCACAGAGCCGAAAACACCGACAATCCAGGGAACCTGAGAGACATATTCAACGCCTTCGCCCGTCTTGATTCAGAAATTGTACTTCCCCTCCATCCCCGAACAAAAAATATTCTGGAATCCGGCACGATGATTCCGTCCAATGTGAGGGTCATAGAGCCTGTAGGATACCTGCAGATGATGAAACTTACCATGGATGCCCAAAAAGTGCTTACCGACTCCGGAGGACTGCAGAAAGAGGCCTATTTCCTGGGTCGCCAGTGTATCACGCTGCGCACCGAAACCGAATGGGTCGAAACTTTGCATGATAACTGGAATATAGTTACCGGAAGCAATCCCGAACTTATCGTTAACGCAGTCAACTCTCCACTGCCCGATAAACCTCAAAAAAATGAGTTCGGCGACGGGAATTCTGCCGCAATAATAATGCAAAAAATGAGTTCGTTCTTATAACCGTTTTTTGTTAATAAAATCCTTGATTTTCCTCGTGTTTTCCCTGCAACGGGTAAGAAAATTTTCACTACCTTTGTTTTGTAGTTGAAATTATACAATTGATTGATTATGACAGATATAGAAAAAGAAAACGCAAGCCAGAATTACACTGCCGATAATATCCAGGTATTAGAAGGACTTGAGGCTGTGCGCAAACGCCCGGCCATGTACATCGGCGACATTAACGTGAAGGGTTTGCACCATCTGGTCTATGAGGTTGTCGACAATTCGATCGACGAAGCATTGGCAGGATACTGTAACCGGATTGAAGTATCGATCCACGAAAATAATTCTGTAACGGTTAAGGATAACGGGCGCGGAATCCCCACCGACTTTCATGAGAAGGAACAGAAATCGGCACTTGAAGTTGTAATGACGGTACTGCACGCCGGCGGAAAATTCGATAAAGACAGCTATAAGGTCTCCGGTGGTCTGCATGGTGTGGGTGTTTCTGTTGTTAATGCACTTTCAAAGGAGCTCAATGTAGTGATTCACCGGAACGGGCATGTTTTCCAGCAGGAGTATGCCTTCGGAAAACCGCTCTATCCCGTTAAAACAATAGGCAACACCGACAAGAACGGGACTGAGGTAACATTCCTTCCCGACAACGGTATTTTCATCGTCGACAAGTACGATTATGAGATCCTCAGCTCACGCCTGAGGGAACTTGCATACCTTAACAAAGGCATCACGCTGACCATTATCGACTACCGTGAAAAGGACGACAGCGGGAATTTTGTCACCGATACTTTTTTTTCAAAGGATGGGCTGAAGGATTTCATCAGCTACCTTGATGCAAACCGTGAAAAACTGATACCTGAGCCCATCTGCATGGAGGGTGAAAAGAACAACATCCCGCTTGAGATCTCCATGCAATACAATACCTCCTTCTCTGAAAACATTCACGCTTATGTGAATAACATTAACACCCATGAAGGAGGAACCCATCTGGCCGGTTTTCGAAGGGCACTCACCCGCACCCTGAAAAGCTATGCCGATAAGACCGGAATGCTGGCGAAACTGAAATTCGACATCAACGGAGACGACTTTCGCGAAGGACTCACTGCCATCATCTCGGTAAAGGTGCAGGAACCCCAGTTCGAGGGTCAGACAAAGACAAAACTTGGAAACAATGAGGTTATGGGTGTTGTCGACCAGCTCGCAAGTGAAATGCTCACGAATTACCTGGAGGAACATCCCAAGGAGGCCCGTACGATCGTCAACAAGGTAATCCTTGCTGCTACTGCCCGTCACGCCGCCCGTAAAGCACGGGAGCTTGTTCAGCGCAAGAATGTACTTACCGGATCGGGTCTGCCCGGAAAATTATCGGACTGCTCTGAGAGGGATCCCGCCCAGTGTGAGATCTACCTCGTTGAGGGAGATTCTGCAGGCGGCACAGCCAAACAGGGCCGCGACCGACGTTTTCAGGCCATCCTCCCCCTGCGCGGAAAAATTCTGAACGTTGAAAAAGCGATGCAATACAAGATCTTCGACAGCGAAGAAATCAAGAACATTTTTACTGCCCTCGGAGTTACCATCGGAACAGAAGAAGACAGCAAAGCACTAAACCTCGATAAACTCCGTTATCATAAAATCATCATCATGACGGATGCCGATGTTGACGGCAGTCACATCGCCACACTCATTCTGACATTCTTTTTCCGGTACATGAAAGAACTGATCGAGAACGGACATGTTTACATCGCAACACCCCCGCTGTTCCTGGTCAAAAAGGGAAACACCCAAAAGTACTGCTGGAACGAGGAGGAACGTCTGAAGGTTGTGGCCGACATGAGCGCTTCAGGAAAAGAATCAGGGATTCATACTCAGCGTTACAAAGGTCTCGGTGAAATGAATGCGGAACAACTCTGGCTTACTACCATGAACCCCGAATTCCGTACGTTGCGACTGGTAATGATCGACAACGGGACCGAGGCCGACCGGATTTTCTCCATGCTGATGGGCGATGATGTTCCCCCCAGAAGGGAATTCATCGAGAAGAATGCCAGATACGCAAACATCGACATTTAACCGTTCTCGTCATACCATTACAAATGATCAAGAAAAAGCACATTTACAGCCTCGCCGGGATTGTTGTCCTGGCGATTGTTGCTTATTTATTGTTCTCGAAGAGCGACAAAGGGCAACAGATCAAGGCAACAGTCCGCAAAGGGAGCTTCCCGATCGAAGTAACAACCACCGGGGAACTGATCGCAAAAAGCTCGGAAAAAATCTATGGTCCCCAGGGATTGCGACAGGTTCAGATCTGGCAGGTCAAAATCCAGGATATCATTGCCGATGGCACAGTGGTTGACTCAGGGCAGTATGTTGCTGCCCTCGACCGCACTGAAATATCCAACAAAATAAAAGATGAGGAGACCAATCTCGAGAAACTTGAGTCGCAGATGACGAAGACCCGGCTCGACACTTCTCTTGACCTGCGCAATGCGCGCGATGAACTCATCAACCTTGAGTATGCTCTCGAGGAGAAAAAAATCACCCTCGAGCAATCAAAATACGAACCTCCGGCAACCATCCGCCAGGTTCAGATTGAACTTGAGAAATCGGGAAGGGCATTCTCCCAGGCCGAAAAAAACTATAAACTTCGTTACCAGAAAGCGGTTGCCAATATGCAGGAAGTTTCTGCCTCATACAATCAGGCCAAGCGAAAACTGGAGCAGATGACGGATGTGCTCAAACAGTTTACCGTTACTGCACCCAAAGCCGGGATGGTCATCTACAAACGCAACTGGGACGGAAACAAAATGGGCGTTGGCGCCACCGTAAATGCATGGGACAATGTTGTTGCCGAACTCCCCGACCTCTCTGAGATGATTTCGAAAACCTACGTAAATGAAATCGACATCAGCAAGGTGAAAACCGGTCAGCAGGTGCAGATCGGGATAGATGCATTTCCCGAAAAGAAATTTACCGGCAAGGTTATCGAAGTTGCGAATATCGGGGAACAACAGCAGAATACCAACGCCAAGGTTTATGAGGTCCGCATTCTCGTCAATGAGTTCGACTCCATCCTCCGGCCTGCCATGACTACCAAAAATACCATCCTCACAAGTGTTATTGACAGTGTCCTGTTTATCCCCATCGAAGCAATTTTCAACCAGGACAGTATCACATTTGTTTACAAGAAGGATGGCGGATCGGCCCTGCGCAAACAAGTGGTCGTCGGCTTGTCGAACGATAACGAAATAATCATCAGGGCCGGACTTGAGGAGAATGACGAGGTATTGCTGGTTCCGCCCGAAGATGCCGATAAACTCTCTGTCGAGACACTGCCGAAGGAGATCCTTCTGAAATACAAGGCAAAGCCAGCCACTCCGGTTCTGATCAAAAAGTAGTTCGCACAAAGCAAGCCGAAAAACTCATTGACAATTAAAATGCCGGACCATGTTCGAACGGGTTAAATACATATTCAACATTGCACTGGAGGCGGTTTTCCTGAATAAATTCAGATCTATTCTCACGGCCCTCGGGATAATTTTCGGTGTCGCCGCAGTCATCACCATGATGGCCATCGGCAACGGCGCAAAAAAGGAGATCCTCGACCAGATGAAACTTGTTGGCGTCAACAACATCATCATTGCCCCGAAACCGGAAAAACCAAAAGGAGGCACCTCTCAGGGCAACAACAGCGATTCCCAATCACAATCGGCAGACCAGGGAAATGAAAAAAACAAGGGGAAATTTTCTCCCGGGCTCACCATGAAGGACGCTGAAAGCATCAAGGCCATAATACCTACCGTGCAGACCGTGAGCCCGGAAGTTATCTACGAAACCGATATTGTAAAGGACGGTGTAAGAACCTCTGCCAAGCTTACCGGAGTAACACCGGATTTCTTCCGTGTATTCGCACTTGAACTCCAGGAAGGAAATATGTTTAATGACGAACAACTGAAGGACGGGAAATCAGTCTGCATTATCGGCCCTGTAATGAAATCCAAATTTTTTCCGACGGAAAGTCCGGTTGGTCAGAATATTAAATGCGGAGCCATCTGGCTGAAAATTGTTGGTGTACTGAAAAAGAGGGAGATAAGCCAGTCGAGTGTCGACAATCTAGGCATCTCCGATTACAACAATACAATCTATGCACCGATCCAGACCCTGCTTCGTCGCTTCAGAGACCGGTCAATGGTCACAGAAGCCTCACTGCATGGAGGTACCAGCTTTGTAAGCGACGACTTTGCCTATTTCTCGTCAGGCAACCAGGACGCAGGTTCAAAAAACCAGATCGACAAAATTGTGGTCCAGGTTAAAGAGAGCAGCCAGATAGGACCAACAACTGAAATTCTTAAGAAGATGATGCTTCGCCGTCATGCCGGAGTTGAGGATGTTGAAATCAAGGTACCTGAACTGCTGCTTAAACAGGAACAGAGGACCAAAGACATTTTCAATATCGTGCTCGGTGCGATCGCCAGCATCTCACTGCTGGTTGGCGGCATCGGGATTATGAATATCATGCTCGCATCGGTGATGGAGCGCATCAAGGAGATCGGGATCAGAAGGGCCATCGGAGCAACCAAACGCGATATTGTGATGCAATTCCTCATGGAAGCCACGCTCCTCAGCATCTCCGGCGGGATTATCGGAATCATCCTCGGACTTGCCCTGTCGAAAGGCATCATGGAACTTACAGACATTCTTACCATCGTTTCCGGCTGGTCGATCGTTATCTCATTCGGCGTCTCTGCTTCAGTGGGAATTATTTTTGGTTATATGCCTGCAAAACGGGCAGCCATACAGGATCCGGTTGAATCCCTGAGACATGAATAACTATCTTATGAAAAAATCATCCACTCGAATTTTCTTTCTGGTACTTGCCGCTATCCTTGTCTCCTTGCCCCGGCTTTCGGCTCAGGAAACCGTTCGTCTTCTTAGTTTGGAAGAGGCATTGGAAATATCACAAAGTCAATCTCACGATGCGCTGATAGCCAAGCAATCATTTCGTGCCAATTATTGGGATTACCGTTCGTATCAGGCTTCTAACCTTCCGGCATTGAGCTTCGAAGCAAACGGACCGAATATCAATCAGACTATTGTTTCTCAGAGTATTGACGGAACTGTATCATATGCCAGTTATAAGGGTTATGGCGCTAATGCCAACCTCTCACTGACGCAACGAATTGGCATCACCGGCGGAACTGTTGCCATCAATTCATATCTGCAGGGGCAGTTCAATGTTGATGGTGCAAATGATAAACCATACCTGAGTTACCCTGTGAATATTGTTTTTAACCAGCCCCTTTTTCAATACAATGCCTGGCGCTGGGATAAAAAAATTAAGCCACTCAAGTATGCGATGGCTAAAAGGAAGTACATCGAAGACCGTGAACAGATTGCGATTACTGCGACAAATTATTTCTTCGTTCTGTTGCAAGCCCAGATTGAGAAAAAAATTGCCCTGACAAACCTGTCCAACTATGACACCCTGTACCGGATCGCAAAAGGCAGGTACCAGTTGGGAAAGATAGCCGAGAGTGACCTTCTGCAGCTTGAACTCAACTTCCTGAAAGCACAGGCTCAGGTTGAGAATGCCGAACTTGGACTTGATAATGCCCAGTTCCGCTTTAAGTCTTATCTGCGGCTGCAGGATAGCATTAAGGTCAGGCTGAGTCCTCCCGACAATATCAGTTTCTTCATTATCGAGCCACTGAAAGCCGTTGATCTTGCCAAACAGAATTCTTCAACTTCCCTCGACTTTAACAGGAGATTACTGGAAGCCGCCAGCAGTGTTAACCTGGCGAAAACAAACGGCAGGTTTGATGCTAATATCCAGGCAGTGATCGGTTTGAACCAGCAAGGTCCGACGATCCCCGATGCCTACCACAACCCTGGAGACCAGCGCCAGGTATCGATTGGCATGACAGTTCCCATCGTCGACTGGGGGGTGGCACGGGGTCAGATCAAGATGGCACAGTCGCAGCAAGAGATTGTAAAAAATTCTGTCGAACAGGAGATCATCGACTTCCAGCGCAACGTATACCTCAAAGTGGTCCAGTTCAACATGCAGAAAAACCAGGTAAGGATCGCCGCAAAATCAGATACAGTGGCCCGGAAAAGCTATGAGGTAACAAAAGGACGCTACCTCATCGGGAAAATTAACAGCATCATGGACCTCTACCTTTCCCAGATTGAAACCGATAATGCTGAAAAGAATTACTATTATGCTCTCCAGACATTCTGGAGAAGTTATTACGAAATCAGGAAGTTAACCCTGTATGATTTCATAAAGAACAAACCCCTGATCTTCGATCCAAAGGACATTAAATAAACGTTAATTGCTTCAACTATTAAAACCGGTTCTAAATAATTTCTATCTTTGCAAAAAAAATAACAATAAACTTAAACTTGATATTATGGCAGTATTAGTTGGAAAAAAAGCCCCGCTGTTTGAGGCGGAAGCCGTTGTAAACGGCGGAGAATTTGTCGACAAATTCTCGTTATCACAGTATATCGGAAAGAAGCACGTTGTATTCTTCTTCTACCCTCTCGACTTCACCTTTGTTTGTCCTACTGAAATCATCGCATTCCAGGATAAAATCGCTGAATTTGAATCCCGTAATGTAGCGGTTGTTGGCTGCTCGGTCGACTCCAAATTCTCGCATTGGGCATGGCTCAACACCGAACCCAAAAACGGTGGGATCAAAGGAGTGAAATTCCCACTCGTTGCCGACCTCTCTAAGACCATCTCAGCAAACTACGATGTTTTAGCCGGCGAATTCTTCTACAATGAAGATGGCACGATGGAATTTGAAGGCGGCCCTGTTGCATACCGCGGCCTCTTCCTCATCGACAAGCAGGGAATCGTTCGTCACCAGCTGGTGAATGACCTCCCCCTCGGTCGAAGTGTTGATGAAGCGATCCGTATGGTTGATGCACTGCAGTTCTTCGAGGAGAACGGTGAAGTCTGCCCTGCCAACTGGCACAAGGGCCAGGAAGGGATGAAAGCCACCGCCGAAGGTGTTGCCGATTACCTTGGCAAGCACTGATAGTTCGTCGGAGTTACTCAAATTTCTTTGCGTCGTTCCAGAAGACATCCATCTCTTCCAGAGTCATTTCATGCAGCGGCTTGCTAAGTTTCCTGGCATTTTCCTCCAGGTGGTTAAACCGTTTGATGAATTTCCGGTTGGTGTGTTCAAGGGCATCCTCAGGGTTCACCTCTATAAAACGGGCATAATTGATAATGGCAAAGATAAGGTCACCCAGTTCATTCTCCTTCATTTTAGGATCGGAACCGGATTCCACTGCTTCTTTCAGTTCATTCAGTTCCTCCTGAACCTTTTCCCATACCTGCTCGGGCCGGTCCCAGTCAAAGCCCACACCACTTGCCTTTTCCTGAATGCGGTAAGCTTTCACCATGGCGGGAAGAGAACCTGGAACACCGGAAAGGACCGACCGGTTTCCCTTCTCCTGCAATTTAATCTTCTCCCAGTTGTTACGTACCTCTTTGGCATCCTTTACCTTGACATCACCGAAAATATGGGGATGCCGGTGTATTAATTTCGTCGTAATAGATTCCAGAACATCCTTAATATCAAATGATTGTTGCTCAGAAGCAATTTTCGAGTAAAACACCAGGTGCAACATCAGGTCGCCCAACTCCTTTTTTATCGACTCCATATCCTTTTCAAGAATCGAATCGGAGAGTTCGTAGGTTTCTTCAATTGTAAGATAACGGAGACTTTCCAGGGTCTGTTTCATATCCCAGGGGCATTTCTCCCTGAGTTCGTCCATAATGTCCAGCAGTTTTCTGAATGCTGCCAGGGTTTCATCCATGTGTTCCATGGGGCAAAAGTAAGGGAATATCATGAAACAATGGACTTTTATCGGGGATACTGATAACTTTGCGTTCTGAATAATAGCACCCTTGAAAAAACTACGAAAATACTACCTGCGCGGAGTCGTGATGCGTTTATTCTGCGCCTTCGCCATTGTATTGGTCCCGGTTTTTTCGTATTCCCAGTTCGAGCATAAACTCTTCTCTTCAAACCTGCTTATCGAAAGCAAGGTACATTACGGATTCATCTATGCCCATCATCTTGAACTGGAGATGTATAACGCCCACTTCCCTGCATTTGAAATCAGTCTTTCGCAGATGACCTTTGGAAAATACAAATGGGAAAGGGATTACAACTATCCCATCATCGGGATGACCTTTTTCTATTCCGGGCTTGGATACAACCCTTCGCTCGGACAGGCTCTGGCTTTGATGCCGTTCATTAATTTCCCCCTGGTGAAGAGCAAGAATTTCACATTCGGATTCCGGTTTGCCCTGGGGCTCGGGTATCTTACCGAACGGTTCGACCGGCTTGAAAATTACAAAAACCTGGCCATCGGATCACATTTTAACGCCGCGGTGAACCTGATGCTGGAAGCCCGTTACCGTATTAACTATTTCCTAACTGTTACAGGTGGTATCAGCCTGCAGCATTTTTCAAATGGTTCACTGAAACTGCCCAATTATGGTATCAATGTCCCCCTCGTAAACGTTGGACTGGTCTACCGTCCGGTGAAAGAAAACAAGAATATCGGCGACCGCTTCTATGCCCCTGTTGAACCTTTCTCAGTAATCCTCCGTCATTCGATAGAGTTCAACCTGGGTGCAATGATCGGATGGAAAGACATGGAGGAGGTTCTTGGAGAGAGGTTCATTGTTTATCATATTTATGAAAATACTATGATCCGGATCAGCCGGAAAAGCAAAATTGGTCTCGGACTCGACCTTTCGTATGATCCCTCCTCTGTTGTAATCCTTGAAAAAAACGGAACACCGGTTGAAAACAAATTCTCCGTCGCAAGGCCTGGCATCAATGCCGCTTATGAACTTATACTGGGCCGGCTCGGATTTGTGCTCAACCTCGGAGGGTACCTCGGTGGCAAGGAGACGAGCAACGGCCCCCTTTATGAAAAGATCTCGGTTCAATACAATTTCAGCAAAAACTTCTTTGCCAGCGTAATGCTTAAAGTTCACTGGGGACGGGCGGATTACATCGGGTGGGGGCTGGGATATAAATTTGATCTCTTTTATGGAAAAAAAACTGCAAAATGAGTAACCGGTGGCAAAATAGCCTGCTCCTGATCGTAATCGGCGGCTTTTTCGCCCTCTCCTGTAATAAGGAAGGAGGAAAGTGCTTAACCAATACAGGCTCAATTATGACCCAGGAGAGGATTGTAGAGGATTTCGACAGCATTGCACTGTATGACAATGTAGATTTAATTCTAACACAGGATACGGCCAACCGGGTAAGTGTGGAAGCCGGGCAAAATATCATCGCAGGAATTTCCACCACGGTTACCAATCACATGCTCGTTATTCATAACCTGAACAACTGTAACTGGTTAAGAAGTTATGAGAGTCCGATCAGGGTCCATGTTTCCGTGAAAAACTTAATGAAAGTCCATTATGAATCAGCAGGTAATATAAACTCTGCGAATACAATCCATGCCAATAACCTTCAGATTGATCTCTGGGGTGGCTGCGGTGTTGTCGATCTCGATCTGAATATTAATATCGGAACTTTCATTCAGCACATGGGCACCGCAGATCTGGTGCTTCGCGGGCAATGCAATGTAAGTTCTGTGTATGCCGGAGACTACGGGAAGCTGCAACTCAGCGGGATGACCACCGGCTATACCTTTGTTAAAAACGCTGGCTCAAACGACTGTTTCGTCAGTGTTTCCAAGGTGCTCGATGCCACCATCGGATCGATAGGAAATATATATTATTCAGGGAATCCTGACAGTGTATACACCCACATCAGCGGTTCGGGAGTGGTAATCCCCTATTAGATTAGTATGCCCTTGCAAAAATCACCCGTTGAGAGGATGGTTTGCCCGAGTATACACATTTTCCTTCCTCTTGCGGGTTATTCAAGGGGATCACTCGAATCGTCGCTTTCGCCTCCTCCTTGATCTTCTCTTCGGTTTCTGGGGTTCCATCCCAGTGTGCAGAGATGAATCCACCGGTGGTATCAAGAACCCTTTTGAATTCCTCCCAGTCGTCGACCCTGAAGGTACTGTTTTCACGAAATGAAAGGGCCCTCTGGTAAAGGTTCGACTGGATCTGATCAAGCAGGTGGACTATCTTGTTTTCGATATCCCTGATCTGGAGCGTCTCCTTTTCGAGGGTGTCGCGACGGGCAACTTCAACTGTTCCCTGCTCTATGTCCCGGGGCCCAATGGTCAGTCTCACCGGAACTCCCTTAAATTCATATTCTGCGAATTTCCATCCTGGCTTGTGGGTATCGCGGTCATCGAACTTTACGGAAACTCCCCTGCTTTCGAGTGCCTTTTTGATGGGAATCACTGTTTCAGCAATCTGCGCAAGCTGTTCGGCATTTTTAAACACAGGAACAATAACAACCTGGATCGGGGCAAGTTTTGGAGGCAGAACGAGTCCGTTATCATCGGAGTGCGACATGATGAGAGCACCCATCAGGCGGGTTGATACCCCCCAGGATGTTGCCCAGACATATTCCAGCTGGTTTTCCCTGCTAAGAAATTTCACATCAAAAGCCTTTGCGAAATTCTGTCCGAGAAAATGTGAAGTGCCAGCCTGAAGTGCTTTTCCATCCTGCATCAGGGCTTCAATGGCATAGGTTTCTATAGCTCCCGCAAACCGTTCGGCCGGAGATTTCACCCCCTTAAGCACCGGAATTGCCATCCAGTTTTCGGCAAAGTTGGCGTAAATATCCAGCATGGTTTCTGCCTCCTTCACCGCCTCAGCACTTGTAGCATGTGCGGTGTGCCCCTCCTGCCAAAGAAATTCCGCTGTACGCAGAAAAAGTCGCGTGCGCATCTCCCAACGCACCACATTGGCCCACTGGTTAATGAGGATCGGCAGATCGCGGTAACTCTGAATCCAGTTTTTGTAAGTGTCCCAGATAATGGTTTCTGAAGTTGGCCTTACGATGAGTTCCTCCTCAAGTTTTGCATCCTCATCCACAATGATACCTTTTCCGTCAGGCGAATTTTTCAGGCGGTAGTGGGTAACTACGGCGCACTCTTTCGCAAACCCTTCAACATGGCTGGCCTCTTTGCTGAAGAAAGACTTCGGAATGAAAATGGGAAAATATGCATTCACATGCCCCGTATCCTTAAACATTTTATCCAGTGCTGCCTGGATCTTCTCCCAGATTGCAAACCCATAGGGTTTTATTACCATGCATCCGCGAACAGCCGAATTTTCAGCCAGATCTGCTTTGATTACCAGGTCGTTATACCACTGCGAATAATTTTCGGCCCGGGTTGGAAAATCTTTTGCCATAAATAAAGTTTGGTATGAGATTTGCTAGTTCACCCCATTAATTGTACGGGGTAAAAGTACTAAAAAATCCCGACTTTTTAAGTAACAATCGACGTTCCTGACAATCCAAGGAGGACAAACAATGAAAAAGACAGCAATCATCATCCTGTTCACTGGCCTGGGAATCACAGCCTGCACCACCCAGAAACAAACCACCGCAAACGATGATGTATATTACTCACCGAAACAGGCAAAATCTTCAACTGGCGACGCCCAATATTCGACTACGAGCGCTCAGGTTCTTCAACCCGGCAACACAACCGCCCCTTCCAGCGGCTCGTCAACCGTTGTTCCCGATGATAACGATTATTCATATTCTGCACAGATTCAGCGGTTCAATAACCGTGATACAACCAAAGGCTATTACGACGAATCATTTGCAGAAGGGGGCTCAGGTGAAGGCATGGACAACTCCGACCCCAATATAAATGTAACCTTTAGCATGGGTGCAGGGTATGGCGGCTATTACGGCATGGGCGCCTCCTTCGGCTACGGTTACGGCTATGGATACCCTTACAATTACTGGGGCTGGGACTATGGCTGGGGCTACCCTTACGGATATTACTCTCCGTGGTATGGTTACTATCCTCCCTACTATTATTATGGTTATGGCGGATACTGGAATGGATATTACGATGGGTATTGGAACGGATATTATGGTGGTGGCTGCTATCCTCCCTATTATACGACCGGCAGTTTGTATGGCCCCAGAACGCCCCTCACAACCCCCGAAGGTGGAAGCACCCGCAATCAGCGCAGCGGTAATGACCTTGCAGGCACCACACTCGACCGCAATGGAAGGTCAGCCGAAGGAAACAGGAATGAACGGGCAGGAACAACCCCAAGTTACACGAGAAGCGCAACACCCGGTACCGCAGTCAGTCAGCGAAGTGTCGATCAGCAAGGCAAAACAACAAACAGAGTACCTGCAAACCAGGAAAAATACCGCTATTCAAGATCCTCATCCGATCGTCAGGCTACCCATCAGCGTACAACAGGCAAGGACCGCCCCCAGGCACAGCGCCAGCAACCGACACCACGCTACAGCCGTCCTGAAAACGCACAACCCGCCCAGCGCACCAATGCACAAAACTACGCATCACCTGCATATCGCCAACCCAGGTCAAGCCAGGAATATCTAAACCCGCGGGCTCAAAATACAGGATCATCAGCAAGATCCGCCTCCGACAAGGGAACCAGGGTTTCCCCTCAGGGAACCGGGTCAGGTTCACGGCAGGCTGTTTCCCCTGGCTCGAACACACGAAATTACACCCCACCGGCACGTTCATCCTCGTCTGGTTATTCGGCACCCCGCTCAGGCTCAGGAAATTCGCAGCCTGCCCGTTCGGGCGGAGGCTCATATTCAACGCCTTCCGGTTCAGGTAGCAGTGGAAGTTATTCCGCTCCTGCACGGTCGGGTGGAGGCGGTGGCGGCAGTGCTCCTTCGGGAGGCAGCAGTGGCGGCGGCGGTGGTCGTAGTGGCGGTGGCGGCGGTAGCGGCAGTGGTGGCGGCGGACGCCGGTAATTCTCATATAACTGACTAACCTATTTGGCAATGAAAACTAGAGTCCTTATAGCACTATTTATTCTCGGATCCACCGCAACGGCATATGCCCAGACTGCCGCCGATGCACTCAGGTATTCACGAATATTCTACAGTGGAACTTCCCGGTATAACGCTCTGGGCGGAGCCTTTGGTGCCGTTGGCGCCGACTTTTCAACCCTTGCAACCAATCCTGCAGGCATCGGACTGTATCAGTCATCGGAGATGACGATCACCATTGCCCCCAATGTCGGATCGTCGTCCAGCATCTACAATGGGACGACGGCCTCCGATTCCAGAGTGAATTTTGGTATGGGAAATTTCGGATTCGTATTCAATATTAAACCAACGTCTAAATCCGGGACCTCCGTTCTTAAATCCCTCAACTTTGGATTCGGTTTTAACCGGCAAAACGATTTCAACAACCGGGTGGCGATCCAGGGGGTCAATATGAAGAATTCATTAATGCAGAGCTATGTGAATGTGCTGAATGAGGAAGGAACATGGCCGGGCGACATCATGGAGACCTATCCCTATGACATTGGACTTGCATGGGATACATACCTTATTGACACGGCCAATGGCAGCTACTATTGCGATGCCCCTTACGGAGGATTACTTCAGCGAAAAACGATAACGACTTACGGATCAATGAATGAACTGGATTTTACATTTGGCGGTAATATCGGAGACAAAGTCTATTTTGGCTTCACAGTCGGCGTTCCCTTTATAAACTACTACGAAAACAGTTATTATGAAGAGAGCAGCATCAAAGATACCATTCCGAATTTTTTATCGCTCAGTTACAATTACAACCTGCAGACAAAAGGGACCGGGGTCAATGTGAAGTTCGGACTCATCTACCGTCCTTCAGACTGGCTGCGCATCGGCGCCTCAATTCACACCCCCACCTGGTACACCAATATGCACGACGAGTGGTTCAGCAGCATGCAATCCAGCTTCAAAAACACCTCGTGGAACGGAACAAGCTATAGTCCGGTGGGTTATTACGATTACAAGCTCCGGACCCCGTTCAGAGCCATGGGAAGCCTTGCCTTCATCATAGGAAAGTATGGCCTTGTAAGCGCCGACTATGAATATGTAAACTATTCTCAGGCAAGCTTTAACTCCGAGTATTACAGTTACACTGAAGTCAATAACGAAATCAGCAGTAACTACAAGTCGTGGGGCAATATCCGGTTTGGCACCGAATGGAGAATCTCGGATTTCAGGATCAGGGGTGGATTTGCCTACTTCAGCAATCCCTATACCGGAAACATGTCCAACACCAACAATACCGAACGTTACCAGGCTTCCGGTGGATTAGGATTCAGGTCGAAGTCTTTCTTTGCCGATGTTTCCTATGTTTGGTCAAAAATGTACGAAAATTACTACCTGTACGATGCTTCAATGGTTTCACCTGCGAAGCTTACTTTGACTTCACACACGGTGTTATCGACAATAGGATTCCGGTTTTAGGGACGATTCTTCTTCAGTCTGTTCAACCCAGCTTTGGCCTTTTGATTAAGACTGGTTTTATATTCGGGAGTCTTGATTGACAGGCATTTCCTATAGGCCGAATCGGCCTTGACTAAGTTCCCGCTGTTTTCATAAATCAACCCCATCTGGAAGGCAGATGCCGCAGCAAAGTAATATGGTTCATTAGAGCCGCGATGTATCGTTTGGCGATAATAATCAAGTGCCTTTACTGTGTTTCCGGTTTCATGGTAAATTCGTGCCAGCCGGTATGTGTATTCAACAAGGTCGCGACGGTTTTTCAGGAATGTTCTAACCGGGTTGTCGAGCAATTCTGCAAGGGCCAGCTGATAATAACCCCCATCGAATAAAAGCCTCGACCGGAGAAGAACCACACTTGGGCGCACCCCGATCGTTGCTTCATTGAAGGCCTGCTTGTCTTCATCAACCAAAGACGACCCCCTCTTCTTAAGAAGAACTATATAATCTTCATATTTCACAGTGTCTCCCTGGATTAAAGATATCCAGGCAAGCTTCTGATATGCTGATTTAAGGTAGTTCATTCCCTTGAAATTATCCAAATACCTGAGAAAAAAGGATGCAGCCTCCAGATCGAGCTGGTTGAGCCTGGCAAGCCCTTCGAGATAATCAAGATAATAAAATGGAAATGCCTCAGGTGATGTAATACGTTTCTGCAGCACTTTGAGAGCCCTGTCATTCAATCCGTTTTTCATGAGGATGCTGGCTCTCGCAAAGATGATGAGCGGAGCCTGGTCTGCATTGGCTCCTGCTGCCTGAAAATCCATCATATCGAGAATGGTCAGGGCATCCCTTTTGTTTTTCTGCAGGTTGGCTGCAATTACAGCAAGGTAGAATGTGGCTTCCTGTTTGCAAATCACAAAAAGAGGATCGCTTCCCTTATATGTGGCAACTTCTCTCAATTAGGCCAACCCCTGTTCCAG
>CAYHCQ010000012.1:0-36807 GCA_964355115.1 uncultured Prolixibacteraceae bacterium
TCCTGGCCGATGCACAAACTTCCGGCGGATTGCTGGTCTCTCTGCCGGAGGATGCTGCTGTGAAACTGGTAGCGGTTATGCACGAGGCCGGAATTACGGAGGCGGCCATCATCGGGAAAATTTCGGAGGGTGAACCGGTGATCCGGGTGATGTAGAGACCGTGGATAATGTAGAACGATCGTAAATTTTCCCCACGGGATAAACCCGCAGACGGTCGTCGGCATAGGGTGACCGGCTGTAAAACCAATTCAGGATTTCACGGGAGTTTTTAGCAAAACCCGGATCCGCAGCCTTTTTCTTCTCAAACTCATCCTTCAATGAGGGATCGGCTGCCAGCATCTCAAGCGCCATCTTCTCTATCACATAGGATTCGCCGTACTCTTTCTGTTCGAAGACGGCGTCGAAGAACCCCCAATAAACAAAGGAGCCATTGCCTTTTGGTTCGAGAATATGCGGAATGATACGGCCTGCGGGCTGCATCGTTTCAACGATAACGGAGCCGGCCGGAAACCAGCGCTCTTCGGTGAACTCTTCAGTCTCAATATTCGTCATCGGATGGCGGCCCTCATAGGGGAACAACTGCCATTTCGGGTTGTTAAACCTGTAACCCGCAACTTTCAGGGTGATATCTTTTTCCACTTTCCGCATTTGGATTCCGTGCAGCCTTAGCCGTTCAATTACTTCTGACCATTGGGCGGGAATTACATAGGCATAGGGAAGGCGCACAGTGAGGAGCGGCCGGGTTTTGTAAAAATAGGGCAGGCTTAAGGTTGCCGGAGTTTTGCTGTACTTGAACCAGGTACCCCCGCTCAGGTCACTTTTATCAGCGGTATATTCAACCCCCAGGAAGTCGACCATGGAGCTGTCGCTCTTCAGGGTTTCGAACTGAAGGGGAAAGGGGGTATTTAAAAAGGATTCGCCCGAAACGTATTCGTCGGCTTTCGCAACAAGTGCCCTCAGACTGGCCGATTCGCCATTGAGGATTTCGAGTGTGGTGTGCAGGCATTCGTAGGTTGCCTCAACCCTCTGCTTGTAGGGTTTGAGCATATGAGTTTCGATGAGGAGGCCGGGGCGGTTACGAAGGGCAGAATAGCCCTGCGAAAGCATCGGCGGGGCTACTTCGGTGATCAGGCCACTGCGCGGGTCGTGCCAGTTCCGGAAACCGACATAGGGAAAAACCGGAAATCCGCCGGCATTCATATGGCCTTCCATGGCAGGGATAAACCGGTCGCGTGACCAGGCGGTCAGGTTTTCATCCATCTCTCCTGAAATCTCCATCAGGTAGGTAATAACGTACTGGTAGTCGGCGCCGTCGGTTGTGTGAACATCAATGAAGAAATCGGGCATCCAGTCATTAAACATCCTGAGCCAGGCCTTCATTTCAGGGGCATCGGCCTTCAGGAAATCGCGGTTGAGGTTCAGGTTGTTTGATGTTACCCGCCACCCCATCTCACGGGGGCCGTTTTGGTTGATCCTGTTGTAGGGTCCGAACCGTTCATGTCCGTCGACATTGAAGATGGGGATGAAAACGATGGAGACGTTTTGAAGCAAGGGGGAAGCAGGATTCAGGATGGCAAGATCGCGGAAAAGCATGAGGCCGGCATCCTTTCCCTCGCTTTCCCCTGCGTGTATACAGGCCTGGATGAGCAGAATGGCGCGTCCTGCAGCGTGAATTGCCCACGGTTCGCTCATTCCTTCCCTGTCGAGGATCAGCATGGGAAGGTCGCGGCCCTGTGGACTCGTGCCGAAGGTGGTATAAGTTATCATTTTTGATGCATCGGCAAGCTTTTTGCAAAAGCTTATGGTTTCCTTATACCGGGGCGTATCACTGCCGCCTGATTTTTCATAGTCCGTAAGCCAGTCATGGTCCTGGGCGACCGAGAGTGCGGAGAGAAAAAAGCTGAATATAATAACAGAATATCTTGTCATGGGAATGGATATGGGGGATGGCAAACATAATGAAAATATTGGTTCGCCATGTAGTGCAGGGTTGCAAAACAGCTTACCTTTGTCTGTCTCAAATTGAATTGCCTGTGCTGCGTTTGCTTCTCTTTCTGCCTGTTTTTCTGGTGTTCGGATTTCCTTTATCTGCCCAGTATACAAACATCGTCATTGGCACATCCAATATGCCTAATGAACCCTCTATCTGCATCAATCCGAAAAACCCCCTCCAGATGGTTGCAGGGGCTAACAACGATACCTACTACTACTCCTCCGATGGTGGATTCACCTGGGGTGAAGGTACCCTTACCTCAACCTATGGTGTATGGGGCGATCCGGTGATCATTGTCGATACCAGCGGGCACTTCTATTTCCTCCATCTTTCTTTAGTCAGCTGGGGGCAGTGGCTCGACCGCATCGTTTGCCAGAAGTCGACAAATGGTGGCCAGACCTGGGACGACGGTGCCTACATGGGACTAAACGGCGCAAAGCAGCAGGATAAGGAGTGGGCCATTGTCGATCGCACCAACAATAATATTTACAGTTCATGGACGCAGTTCGACAGCTATGGGAGCACAGCTTCAACAGACAGCTCGGTGATTCTCTTCAGCCGGTCGGTTGATGCAGGCGCTTCGTGGAGCGAGGCAAAGCGGATTAATATTAAAGCCGGCGACTGCGTCGATATGGACAGTACCGTTGAAGGAGCGGTTCCGGCTGTGGGTCCGGGCGGAGAGATCTATATCTCCTGGGCCGGACCCTTGGGACTGGTCTTCACCAAATCGACCGATGGCGGGCTGACCTGGCCCGATAATAACCTTACGATCTGCGAGATACCGGGTGGCTGGGATTACGGTGTGCCAGGAATTTACCGTGCCAACGGATTGCCGGTTACCTGCTGCGATCTGAGCAACGGGCCATACCGGGGAACAATCTACATCAACTGGTCGGACCAACGGAACGGAACCGGGGATACGGATGTGTGGATAGTGAAGTCGACCGATGGCGGCACCACCTGGTCAATTCCTAAAAGAGTGAATGATGATCCCGCCGGCAAACAACAGTTTTTCACATGGATGACCATCGATCCGGTGACCGGGTATATTTATACAGTGTTTTACGACCGACGTGACCACCAGGATGTACTTACCGATGTTTATATGGCGGTGTCGCGCGACGGGGGAGCCACCTTCGATAACTTTAAAGTGAGCGAATCTCCCTTCAACCCCACTGCTGCCATCTTCTTTGGCGATTATACAAATATCTCTGCCTACAATAATGTTATCAGGCCCATATGGGCCAGACTCCACAACGGATCGATGAGCATTATAACGGCAATTGTTGATAGTTTATATGTGGGAGTAACGCCTGAGAAAGAACAGGCAGTGCCGTTTTCCCTTGATCAGAACTACCCCAACCCGGCTGCAGACTATACCTGGTTTTCCTACAAGATCCATCGACCCACAAGGGTAACCCTGAAGGTGTTCGATCTATACGGAAAGGAGGTCGCCTGCCTGCTCAACGACAACCCCAAAATGCCAGGCAAATACACCGAACGGTTCGATTTCCGGGGGCATGGATTTACGCCCGGTTTCTACTATTTTTCAATGGTGAGCGGCGAGCAGACAGTGAAGCGAAAGATGATCATTGAATAGCGGGTTCCCGGAGAAACTTTTTAACCTTGTTTTGTTTCTACCCATTTATTTTTTTTCTACCTTTGTTGCCAACCAGTTTAGGGTGTTTAAAGAAAGGCAGAACAGGTTTTCATGGACAAATCTTTAATTGATATTCTGGAGCGGGTCAGAGAGCTCTTTTTTAAGTACGGCGTTAGGAGTGTCTCTATCGAGGATATATGCCGCGACCTGGGGATCTCCAAAAAAAAGCTATATCAGCATGTTACCAGTAAAAACGAATTGGTTAAGAAGTTGCTGGAGCTTGAACGTCAGAATTTTGAGATAATCTTCGAACGTCACAACTTTGACGGGATCAATGCCATCGACATTCTCCTCACGGTAAGCAGGGAAGTTGGTGAGCGGTTCTGGGATGTGAGCCCTTCGATGACCTTCGATCTTAAAAAATACTATCCGGATGTTTATCACAAGCACATCGAGGAGCGTATCGAATTCATCTACCAGAAGATCCAGATAAACATGCAGAAGGGCATTAGCCAGGGTATCTACCGCGATGATCTCAGCATCGAACTTGTAGCCAGGTTGTATATCCGGCGCCTTATCGACCTTCACAACCCGGAGTTTTTTCCGGCCGAGAAATTTTCTTTCCAGACTTTGTTTGATACAATGTTCGATAATTTTATCCGGGGCATTGCCAAAGAAAACGGTATTGCTCACTACGAAAAACAGATGCGCAAGGTGAATTTTAAAAAATTTAATTGATGAAGACCCCAATCCCAAACTTCCCGTTACTCCTCATTATCTCACTGTTCCTTTCCCTGCCGGTTCTTCTTTTTGGTCAGACTGATCAATCGCTTCCGCCCAAGGTCTCCTTTAGCCTGCTGCAGGCACAGGATTATGCCTATGAGCATAACTATGATCTCAGGAATTCGGCGTATGACGTTCAGATCGCAAGAAAAATAGTGAAGCAAAATACCTCTATCGGACTGCCTCAGATCAACGGGAGTGCAACCTATAATGACTACCTCAGTATTCCCACTTCGGTCGTACCCAACTTCCTGAAACTCATGGATCCTGAAAAGTATGCATCCATGCCCGATGAAATGGAACTGCAATTCGGCCAGAAGTACAATATGACCGGCGCCCTTCAGCTCACCCAACTGCTGTACAGTGGTCAGTATCTGGTAGGGTTGAAAACAGCCAAGGCTTACCTGGAGACTTCAAAGCAGAAAAATATCCGTGACCAGGTCGATATCCGTGACCAGGTTGCAGAAAATTATTACGGCGTTTTGCTGGTTGAAGAAAATGCCAGGATTCTGGATACAACCTACAAAGTAATGTCTAAAATGGTCGAGGAGGCTCGTGCTGCTTTTCAGTTGGGCATGATTGAAGACATCGATGTTGATCAGCTTGAACTGAATAAATCAAACCTCGAAGCCAGCCTTGCCAATATGAAGAGTCAGCTTACAATTGCATACAATTACCTGAAATTTATTGTTGGTTTGAAAGAGGAACAACAACTTATCCTGACGGACAATATTGCTTTTTTTCTGGCCCAGGTTGACCAGGATGCTTTGGTAAATCAGCCCTTCGATTACCGTTACAATATCGATTACCGGTTGTTGGAGAAGCAGGAATACATGGTAAAGATGCAGTACAAGCTTTCAAAGACTGCCTACCAGCCAACCTTATCAGGTTTTCTCGGTATCTCAGCCAATGCCCAGCGGTCGGAGTGGAATTTCTTTGCGGCCAACGAGCCTTGGTACAAAACCTCCAACTGGGGACTCTCCCTTCAGATTCCGATCTGGAGCAGCGGGAACAGGAAATTTGCTGTAGACCAGGCCTATCTTAATGTGGAGAAGATGAAGGTTAATGATGAAAAGCTAAAGGTTGCGTTACAGCTCCAGGTTGAGACCGCCAAAAAAGATTTTAATAACACATATCAGATCTACCAGAATTTTAAAAAGGGATTTGATACCTCGCTGAAGATCTATCAGAAAACTATGTCGAAGTACAAACAGGGAATTTCGACCAGTACCGATCTGAACCAGCGCTACAATCAGTTTCTTACGTCCAACAGGGACTACCTGATTTCGATTAATGAGCTCCTGAAGGCCAAACTCAGGCTCGCCAAGCTGCTTGAGAAATTCTGATGTTCAGGCGTTAATCCCCTCAATTATTTAATTGTCCTTTGCTGCCGGCGTGCATTGCGCAGAGATCTGCGCCGCCTGATGCCTGTGACCATCTGGTGATCGATGAGAAGCATCGCCGGTACAAATATCAGGGTAAGGAAAGTCGCAAAACTGAGTCCGAAAATGATCGTCCAGGAGAGTGGTCCCCAGAAAGCCACATTATCGCCGCCGAAATAGAGATGCGGGTTAAGCTCTGTAAAAAGGGTGATGAAATCAAGATTCATCCCCACTGCCAGAGGAACGAGTCCGAGCATGGTCGCGGTAGCCGTGAGTACTACCGGGGTAATCCTGGTCTTTCCGGCCATAATAATTGCATCTTTCGTCTTCATGCCGCGCGACTTCAGCTCATCGGCGAACTCTACGATCAGGATCCCGTTTCTGACAACTATTCCGCCCAGGGCGACGATTCCCAGGCCGGTCATGATCACCGAAATACTCATGCCGAAGATCACAATTCCAAGCAAAACGCCGATCACACTGAAGATCACTTCGCTTAAGATGATAAAGGATTTGCTGAGAGAACCGAACTGTGTGATAAGGATAAAAAAGATCAGACCGATGGCGATCATCATGGCTTTAATAAGGAAAGTCATGGTTTCAGCCTGGTCCTCTCTTTCGCCCGTAAGGTTGATCTCGATGCCTTTCGGCCCGTTGAATCCGGGCAGTGAACTGTTGATGTCGGCCACAACCTCATTGGCCGTGTAGCCGGAAAGGACTTCGGAGGAGAGTGTAATTACCCGTTTCAGGTTTTTGCGCTTGATGCCGCCATAGGTGTCCCGGTAATCAATGGTTGCAACTGAGGAGATCGGTATCTGACGAAGCAGCCCGCTGTTCATATCGCGGTAGGTTACCTTGGCATTGATGATCTTATTAATGCTTTTTCGCTCGTTTTCAGAGTAGCGCAGCTGGATCGGAAATTCATCTTCATCCTCCTTGTATTTCGAAACCTCCTTGCCAAAAATGGCTGTACGAAGTTCCAGTCCGATCTGGCCAAGGCTCAGACCTTCGCGATTGGCTCTCACACGGTCAATGTTGATGATGATCTCCGGCTTGTTTCTGTCGAAGTCCGACTTCAATTGCTCGATACCCGGAATCCGAAGCGAATCGAGATAATTTTTGAAGGCAAGAGAAGTCTCAATCAGCTCATCAATGTTCTCTCCGTCGATTTCAATATTGATTGGTTTTCCCGTAGGAGGGCCCATTTTGTTCTTCTCAACGCTGATGGTAGCGCCTGCAATGTCTTTCAGGTTCTCCCGGAACTTGTTCAGATAATCCTGTGTAGAGACCCCTTTGCGGTATTTACTCTCCACGAAGTTGATGGTTACCTTGCCCTTGTTGGAGGAGATCGTACGGTCGAACATGCCGTCGCCCGCATTAAACCCAACATTGGTAATGATCGATTCCACGATGGGATTGTCTTTTCCAATCACCGAGGCAACCCGTTTTTCCACTATACGCGTCACCGAATCTGTCACGAGTTGGTCGGTACCCTCCGGCATCTTAATAAATACCTGCACGGTCGCCGGCATGTTGTCGGGGAAGAATAAAACCTTTGGTTTGGTAACACCTGTTATGAAGATGGTAAAGAAAAAGAGAGCAATTACCCCGACAAGCATGTACCAAGGGTTGCGGCCTTTAAGTGAAAACCTGAGCGTCCTGTCATAAAGCGCAATCATGGCAGGCCACAGGTTATTCTGGAAGCGGATGATGGCATCCTTGATTACCAGCTGGTAGAGGGCATTGAGAATCAGGATAAAAATCAAGATGTTTCCTAATGCAAAGGCCCCTCCGATATAGGATATGACTGCAATAACCAGGAATACGGCACTGAGGATAAGCAGCCTTTTCCGTTTTGGCTTATGCTCCACGTCATCGTATTCGTGTTTCATGAAACTCACGGCAAATACCGGGTTGATTATGTAGGCAACGAATAGTGATGCAAAGAGTGTAAGGATGAGCGTGACAGGCATATAGTGCATGAATTTTCCGACAATACCCGGCCAGAAAGCAAGCGGAAAGAATGGTGCCAGGGTTGTGAGGGTTCCCGACAGGATGGGCAGGAATACCTCTCCGGCGGCGTTTTTCGCCGCCTTCACGATATCGGGCTGCGTTCGGTGCATCCGGTGGGTGTTTTCTATCACCACAATGGCATCATCCACAATGATTCCAAGGGCAAAAATAAAGCCGAACATCACGATCATGTTCATTGTAAACCCGAGGTTGGGCATGATGAGGTAGGCAACAAACATTGAAAGCGGCACCGAGAGGGCCACGAAAAACGCGTTGTTGAATCCCATGAAGAACATCAGCACGATGGTAACCAGAAGAAAGCCAATGATGATGGTGTTGTTCAACTCTTCCAGCGTGCTCCGTGTGAATTTCGACTGGTCGCCGGTAAGGGCAACCTGGAGGTCGGGAGGGTAGACATTCTTTTTCAGCCCATCCATCACTACTTTGATCTTATCAGATGCGTTGATGAGGTTTTCGCCACTCTTCTTGATAACATTCAGCGTGATTACATTTTTACCATCGAGGCGGGCAAAACTTTCCTGCTCCTTGAACGAGTCCCTTACATCGGCGATATCCTTGATATAGACCATGGCGCCACTGGCCGATTTCAGCATGATATTCTTGATCTCATCGGGTGATTTGAACTGGCCGGCAAGGCGAATTGTATACCTGGTGCCGAATGAGGTTATTGTTCCGGCAGAAATCGTTACATTCTCAGCTGCAACGGCGTTTTCGATGTCGCGGAACGAAACGCTTGCGGCCTGCATCTTATACATGTCAACATCAATCTTAATCTCCCGTTCAAGCGCACCCACAATATCAACACGGGTTATCTCCTTTAATGATTCGATCTTATCCTGGGCCTCTTCCGCATATCTTTTCAGTCGTTGCAGGTCATAATCGCCTGCCAGGTTGATATTCATGATCGGAATTTCCGATATGTCGAACTCTTTGATATCGGGATCTTTCGGCAGGTTGTTGGGCAGGTTTGTCTTGGCTTTGTCAACCGCATCGCGAACCCGTTGCTTCGCCTCTGAAACCTCGATCCCGGGTTTGAATTCGACAACGATAGTTGAAAAATCCTGGACCGAATTGCTGGTTATTTTTTTAACATCGGCAAGTGATTTGCACTGTTTTTCGATCGGGCGGGTAACCAGGTTCTCCATGTCCTCCGGCGAAGTTCCGGGGTACACCGTATTAACAATGATAGTAGGAATAACAATCTCGGGAAACTGCTCCTTTGGAATGCTGAAATAGGATAGAAGCCCCATCGCCGTGATGATCACGGTCAGGACATAAATGCTGACCTTGTTGTCGATTGCCCAGCTGGTTGCAAAAAACTCCTTAAGCTTATGTTCTCTCTTTTTCATGCGTCGACAAGGGAATTAAAAGTTGATGAGCTGGCCATCATAAAGGTCTTTGTAACCGGCAGTGATAATTCTGTCACCTTCGTTCAAACCGGTTACGATTTCGGTAAGACCGTTGAAAGTATTGAGTGTGACAACCGGGCGTTTCCTGGCAATTTTTTGACCGTTTTCCTCCATGGCTACGAAAACGTATTGTCCTTCACTGTGTGAGGTCTGAATAAATGCCTGTGGAATGGAGATGGCTGAAGGATTGTTATAATCCTTGATCCGGAGGACGGCGATCATATTGGCACGGTAAAGAGTTCCGTTGTTCGGAAGGGCTACCTCAACAAGGAATGTGCGATTTGTAGGATTGATATATTTACTGGCAAAGGTTACTTTTTGTTCAGTTTCTGATTGCAGGTCGGGCAGGAAAACTTTCACCGCATCGCCGGTTTTTACTTTAGCGGAGTATGACTCTCCTACATCAGCCAGAGCTTTCGCCTTCGAGAAATTGACAATCCGGAAACAGGGAATAGGTGAGGCTGAGGATGCCATCTGCCCTACCTTGATAGGAATATCTTCAACATTGCCATCGATCGGGGAGGTGATGAACGACATTTTTAGCTGATCCTTCAGGGTGTTAATGCCGTTCTGAGCTGATTCCATGTCGTTTTTTGCCTTCAGATATTGGATCTCTGATCCTATTTTCTGGTCCCACAGGGCTTTCTGCCGATTGTAAATATCGGTTGCAAAGGCAAGCTTGTTCTGCATATCGAGCAGTTGCATTTTAAGAACTTCGGCGTCGAGTTCAGCCAACACCTGCCCCTTGGTCACAAAGTCGCCTTCCCTGACCAGGATTTTCACAACGACACCTCCCTGATTTCTCGGACTCACACCAATGTTCTCATTACCGTCGATACGGCCCTGAACTTCAATATAGTGTTCGAATGGTTTTTTTACAAGAACATCCGTTACCACATTAAGGGCGGTTTGCTTATCGCCAACCGGATTTACCTCCTTTTCAAGCTTTGCGATCTCCTCGGTGAGTTTATCATGATCTTTCCTGAGTTGCTCGAGACGTGCCTTTTTATCCGTCTCTTTCCCTCCGCAGGCAGCGAGTGTCAATATCAATCCTGCGATCATAAGAATATTTTTCATAATTGCAATCCGGTTTATTATTGTAGTAATAGTAAGTTTCAAGAAGAGGCAAATATACTGAAATTCCGGACTGAAAAAACTTTTCAAGGTAAAATAGTTTCCGCGCTCATTTTTCGTATCTTTGTCGCATGGAAGCTAAGGTTCTGCACATTCTGGAGCAAGTCAGAAAACTATACCAGCGTTATGGTATCAAGAGCGTAACGATGGACGACGTTGCCAGCCACCTGTGCATTTCAAAAAAGACCCTCTACGAACATTTCACCGACAAAGAGGACCTGGTTCGACAGGTACTGCTTCTCGACCATGAACGCCGGTGCATACTTATGACTGCTCTTGAAAACCGGAATCTGAATGCGGTTGAAGAACTGTTTGAAGTGTATAAAATGATCAACATCATGTTCATGGAGTACAATCCGTCGATGGAATACGATATCCGGAAGTATTATCCCAGCCTGTTTGTTGAGGTTAAGGATATCTGGCGAAAGCGGATGTACGAATCGGCCTACGGGAATTTGATGAAGGGAAAAAAAGAGGGACTCTACAGGAAGGAATTGAATGCAAAAATCATAGCAAAGATGCATGTTTTCCGCACCGAAAGCCTTTTCGACAACGATATGTTCTCGATTGAAGAACTTACCTCCTTTAAAATGTTTCACCAGATCTTTGTCTACCACCTTCAGGGTGTTCTGAGCCATGCCGGCAGAACTTTTTTCGAGGCCAACTTCGGAAAATTCAAAGCAAGCCTCGGATAAACCGGGTGTTGTCCGGTTCCATTTACTTTACTTATCTTTGACTCGCGCAGGCAACCAAACAGGATTGCCTGGTGTCTAACAACAGGTTAACATCGGATGAACGTCGACGACGCGATACTCAATGGCTGCATGGAAGGTAAACGCGAAGCTCAGAAGCTGCTGTACCAGGCATACGCATCTACAATGATGGCAGTATGCCTGCGTTATGTTCAGCACCGGGATGAGGCGGAGGATATTGTTCAGGAGGGGTTTCTGAAGGTCTTTCAGAGTATACGCTCATTCCGGAATGAGGGTTCCCTTGAAGGGTGGATTAAACGTATCATGATAAATCATTCGCTGAACCACTATAAAAAGAGCAGGCGGACTCCCTTTCTGGAAGATATCGACACGATCAACGAACGGGAAATTGTATCTGTCGACGAACCCGTTGCATTTAATTCCCCGGTATCCCACGAGAGGCTGCTGTTGCTTATTCAGTCGCTTCCCCCGGGTTACCGTATCGTATTTAACCTGTACGCATTTGAAGAATACAGTCATAAGGAAATAGCCAAAGAGTTGAATATCTCTGAGAATACCTCGAAAACACAACTTCTCAAGGCTCGTCGTATGCTCAGAAATAAGATAGAAGAGTTGAAAGAAATTAAAAACAGGGCAATTGCCAATGAAAGATAATTTGATTAATAAGGCTGAAGAAGGAGGGCAGATGGATAACCTGTTCCGGGAGGCACTTACCGGACAGCGTGTTGAGCCGTCGCAATCGTTGTGGAAAGGGATCAGCCGGAAATTGTTGTGGAGTGAATTGCTTCGCCTCAATTTCACCAATCTTTCCCGAAATGTTATGGTGGGCGGAGCCGCTGCAGTAGTGGCAATAGCCACAGTAGCATATCTGACGCTTTGGGGAACGGCCCCCGGGAGTGGTAAAAAAGCCTATTACAAGATTCCTGAAGTGGCGGAAACTTCCGCTTCCGGTGCAGCCATACCGGCCACCAATGAACCCATCCTGGCCATAAGTTCAAGCAAACCATCCGCCCAGGCACCTGCAATCATTAGTGTTGGTGCCCCTGAAATCACGGAAAACAGTTTCACTCCTCCAGCGGTCATTCAATCCACCATTTCGAAAATGGATCCATATGGCGCAAAGCTGCTGGAGACTGGGCCCGCCGGCGATACCCTGGTGATCGTAACCCCTTCAGAGATAATCAGGATCAACCGGGATACCAGACCCTCTTCACAGTTTTTTTCGGCATCTCTGGCAGTAACTCCTGAAGCCACATTTTACCAGTCACCAGAATCCTATTCTAAAGTCAATTTCTGGGTCAATGCCGGCATTACTTTCCATATTTCACGCTTCTCTATCGGAATCACTCCGGGGCTGGGGCTTGTATACGATGATGGATTGTATAAGATCAACTATGAAAGCAATGACAGTATTGGTTTTTACAACAACGTTGTCTCCTATTCCATTAATCCGGCTACCAACCAGATTGTTTATACGTATGAACAAAAGAGCATCTATGACAGCGTTATGCATGTTGCCGATGATCGTACGAAAAACCGCTACACCTATCTGCAGATCCCGTTGTTGATTGGTTACCGCCTCTATGAATCAAACCGGCTCTCTCTTTCGGCAAAGGTTGGCCCGGCGGTTTCCTTCCTGGTCTCTACCCGGGAAGCTGCCCCTGTTATCGATTACCCGAATGCCCGAATCGTTAAAATTGAAAACAACACCCCGGCACGTGTAGAAACAAACTGGCAGGTATGGGCCGGACTCTGCCTTGAGTACCGCTTATCAAAATCAGTAAGTCTCTATTTTGAACCTGTTTATAAATACTATTTCAATCCTGTGGTGATGAAGGAAGGGGTTACCTATAGCAACCCCTGGTCGGTCGGACTTGGTGTCGGACTTCAGTTCAACTTTGGTCAGAAGCGGAGGCAGCCATGAAAAAAGTTTTAATCACCGTTATCATCGTGGTACTGCTTATGCCTGTGGCCTTCGGGATATCTTCCCGTAATCCGGGCAACGGTAGTTTCCAAATGCCGGCGCTGGCAGTCGTAGTGAAGGGGAAAATTACCAGTGATTCCACCGGCGATCCGATCATCCATCACGCCGTACTGATCACTGTGGAGGCACTGGGGTATTCTTCAACACGCTTCACAGATATCGATGGGTACTATACCGACACGATTTCCGATGGAGGAATCGGGAATACGGTGGTGGTTTCCACGCTGGATTGTCACCAGATAGTTCATTCACAATCGTTCTTAATTATCTCCACCCTGGTGGTGATCAATTTCGAGATCTGCTACCATCCACCGGCCGAATGTCGCGCCGTTTTTTCGCTGGTGCTCGATTCAGCCAACCGGGAATCAAACACATTTATTTTTTCTAATAATTCAACGGGCAACCCCGATCATTGGTATTGGCACTTTGGCGATGGGACAACTTCAAATGAAAAGAACCCGATACACAGGTACATGGAGTCAGGAGACTACAATGTTTGCCTGCGGGTTGCACGTGAAGAGGGAGGTACAGCCGTTTGCACCGACAGCATCTGCCATGCACTTTCTACGGCCACCTATCGCAATCTTGGCGGTCATCTTTTTGCAGGAGGACAGCCCATTAACAACCCGGTTTCGACAGGGGATACCGGGATTGTCTTCCTCTACCGGATGTACGACAACCGTGTTATTCCCCTCGACACCAATGTATTTACCAATCTGGGCTATTATTCACTCCCCCTGGTGTTGCAGGGAGATTACCTGGTGAGGGCAGAACTCTCGAAAGGCTCCGCACGTTACAATGCCTATTTTCCGGGGTATCCGGCCCAGTCGATTACTTGGACCGGAGCTGAACTGATCTATCTGGACGACAGCAACAGCTTCAATGCACATATTTACATGCTGCCATGCCAGGAGACGTTTGCCGGGCCGGCTGCCATCAGCGGGAAAATCACCGGCGGTGAGCCCGGAAGCAGTGGGGCCGCGATACCCTTTGCCGAAGTCATTTTATATGACTCCCAATTGGTTCCGCTTCGTTATACCAAGGCCGATAACCTGGGCAATTTCGTATTCGACGATCTTCCGCACGGCCATTATGCGCTGTATGTTGAGTATCCGGGAAAGTATTCACGGATAACCGGGGTTTCTCTTGAATCGCCGGTAACCCTTGCCGACAGCATCCAGCTCGGACTGTTCGATCACAATGTTACCGGAATTGGCGATATGCCCGCAAATGACTCTTTTACTGTCCGGCTTTTTCCAAATCCGGTATCTGAGGAGTTGCATGCCATCACATGGTTGTCGCATAATGCAAAGGTTATTTTTACGGTTTTTAACCTCACAGGACAGAAGGTTTTGTGCTTAACAGCTGAAGTCAGGACCGGGGAATGCCATTCCGCCATACCGGCAACCGGGCTCCGGCCTGGAATTTACCTGTTGCAAAGCATTTCATCAGACGGTTTACTGGTTAACATTCAAAAATTTGTTAAAAACTGAAATTTATCCTTCCTATATGGTTGATGATTTTGAACTGGTAAGGCGTTGCCTGAGCAAGGAATCCAAGGCAGAATACCAGTTTTATAGGCAGCTTGAGGCAAGGATGTTCGGGGTATGCCTTCGCTACAGCCGGAATCAGATGGAGGCGGAGGACATGCTTCAGGAAGGATTTTTCCGTGTGTTTAATAAGCTCCATACTTTTCGTTTTGAGGGATCGCTTGAAGGCTGGGTACGCCGTGTTATTATTGGATCTGCAATTAATTTTATGAAGAATCAGCTGAGGTATCCGGTGGAAGTAGACCTCGAAAATGCACAGGACCATGCAACCTTTCCCGACGATACACTGTCTAAGTTAACAGAGGAGGTATTACTTGGCATACTGAATGGACTTGCGCCAGGTTACCGTGCTGTTTTTAACCTCGCTGTTATTGATGGATACAGTCATAAGGAGATAGGTGAAATGCTTTGTATTTCGGAAGAAACATCCAAGTCTCAGCTTTTCAGAGCCAAATTGAAGATTCGCAAGATTTTCGAAAAAATAGAGGCATTCGGATTACAGTAAAACGCTTCTCAATGACAAGCCAGAACTATGAAACAACAGGATGATATAGAAAAGAAGTTCAGCGAATCGTTCCGGAATTTTTCGAAGGAGCCTCCTGCCCATGTTTGGGAAGGAATCCGCAGCAGGCTTCATCCGGAGCAAAAACCGCTGAATTTCCTGGACCATTTAGTACAATTTCCAGGCAGTTTCCCCCGCACCTTTCGCATTGGATTTGCCACCGTTGCTGCGTCTCTGCTGATACTGCTGGCGGTGTTATATTTCGATGACAGCGAACGACATATCGTGAGCGGACATGCTTATGCCGGCGATGCCAGGCTGTGCCGGGGAACCGCATTTCTTTTCAGGATAAACGACAAAACCAAACCGTTCGACTCGCTTGAACATTTCAGGTCGGCGGTAGTAAATGATCAGGGGTTTTTCAGGTTCCAGGATATCTCGGAAGGGAAATTTCTGCTGAGGGTTTCACCGGACGGTGAATCGGCTATGGGGCAAAAATACCATGCTTCCTGGCACGTTCAGCACTCTAGTCCCGATTCAGCGCATATCGTTGTTGTAGGGCCGCAGGATGTTTGTGCAGATGTGCACCTGGTTGAAAAGAAATAGTTAATTGTCTTCAGCAAACCATTCGGCATAAGAATTTGCCGTTTCGCGTAATTTCATACTGTGCAGGCTTACACCAGGAGGCAGTAATTCCCTTATTCTTTTTGCAAAATCGATCAGCATATTCTCGCTGGTTGGTTGATAATCAAGTAATACGATGTTTGAAAACGGATCTCCGGTTTTTTTTATCTCTTCAACCGGAAGGGCCGCATTTAGAAGCAGGGCATGATCGAGGGGGTCAACAATGTGGCTCTTTATCATGCACTTCAGGTCGCCAAAATCTATCACCATCCCCAGTTTCGCCGATTTCAGGTCAGAAACGGGTTCCCCTGTAACTGTAACTGACAAATGGTATGAATGGCCGTGAACATTCCGGCAAGGGCCGTCGTAACCCATCAGGGCGTGTGCCGCTTCGAAATGAAACTCTTTTGTAACACGAATCTTAGTCATATGTGGTTATCCTGTGCAAAAATATAAAAAACAGCATTGGCAAAGCAGAAACAGCCAGGTGATTAAATAATGGCAAGGTGTTCAAGCAGGATTTTCGTGCCGATAATAATCAACACAAGTCCGCCCAGAACCTCCGCCCATCTGGCTGGAATAAAGGATGACTTCTCGCCCAGTTTAGCCCCATTCACCGTATTCAGGAAGGTGATCACAGTGATCATGATGGCTGCGAGCAAAATGTTCACCTGGATAAAACCAAATGAGAGGCCTGTAATAAGCGCATCAATACTGGTGGCCAGGGAGAGGCTGAGCAGTACCGGTGTGCTCCGTATGTCTATCGTTTTCCTGTCATTACTCAAATCGAAGGCCTGGAAAATCATTTTAATTCCTATAAATGCCAGTATTCCGAAAGCAATCCAGTGATCGACAGGGGCAATGGCTTTTTGCAGGCTGTTGCCGATAAGCCATCCGATAACCGGCATGATCCCCTGGAAGAGCCCGAAAAAGAGCGCCGTACGGAGGATGTCTCTCCACTTGAGATTTTGCGTTGTCCCGAAACTGAGTGAAACAGCAAAACAATCCATAGAAAGGCCAATGGAAATCAGGAACAGTTCGACCAGGTTCATTGAATCAGGAGTAGATCAGGTTAACGATCTTTTCAAGGCAGGTTGCGTCGGTTTGATCGAATGTGCCGGGTGACTCGCTGTCGATATCAAGAACACCAACCAAATCCCCCTGCCTGTTCCTGACAGGTATAACGATCTCGGAGCTGGACCGTGAGTCGCAGGCAATATGCCCGGGAAAAAGGTGTACATCAGGAACAACCTGGCTCTTATTCTGGTCGATGCCTGCCCAGCAAACCCCTTTGTGTTTTTCCAGCACCTGGCAGGCAAGCGGCCCCTGGTATGTACTTACAATGAGTTCATCATTCTTAAGCAAATAGAACCCGGTCCAGAAGAAACCTTCCATTTTGTGATGCAGAAGAGCGGCAATTGTCGCCATCCTGGCATTCGGGTCGGAACATTTCTGCATCAGCGGTTCAAGTTGGTCGAAAATGCGCTGGTACCGCGCCTCTTTCTTTTTTGTATCCATCGGGCATTAAACTAATCCGAGTTCAACCGTAAAGTGGCGCATTATCGGCGCTTCCGAAATGATCTGTAACCCTTGGGTGATCTCATTACGCCGGTCCCAGATGTTTTTCAGGGCCACTGCCACAACATCCATATGGTTGTTTGTATATACCCTTCGCGGAATGGCCAGCCGCATAAGTTCAAGAGCCGGATAGCGGTTCTCGCGGGTTACGGGGTCGCGGTCGGCAAGAAGGGCTCCGATTTCCACACCCCTAACACCGGCTTCGAGGTAGAGTTGAACCGCAAGGGTCTGGGCAACAAACTGCTCCTTCGGGAGATGTGGCAGAAACCGTTTTGCGTCGACAAATACTGCATGTCCTCCGATCGGCTGCTGAACAGGGATGCCATAATCCATCAGTTTATGTCCGAGGTAGGAAACCTGTCTGATGCGTGTGTCGAGGTATTCAAATTCGGTACCATCGTACAGCCCCTGGGAAAGGGCATTCATGTCGCGGCCCGACATGCCTCCATAGGTGATATACCCTTCAAACATTATATTGAAAACACTGGCTTTCTGATGGAGATCCTTGCTCCGCATGGCAATAAATCCTCCCATGTTCACGATGGCGTCCTTCTTGGCGCTCATGGTCATTACATCGGCACAGGCAAACATCTCCAGCACGATGTCGCGGATGCTTTTATCGGCATACCCATTCTCGCGTTGTTTTATGAAATAGGCATTTTCGGCAAAGCGGGCTGAATCATAAACCACAAGCTTTCCATATTTGTCGGCCAGGCGGCGCACCATCTTCATGTTCTCAATCGAAACCGGCTGTCCGCCCGACGAATTGCATGTTACTGTCAGAATGATAAAGGGGACACGGTCTCCTTTTTCAACAAGCACCTTCTCCAGTTTCACCGGATCCACATTGCCTTTGAAGGGATGGTCGAGGGTGGTGTCGAAAGCCTCGTCGATGGTGCAGTCAGTGGCAATGGCCTTCCTGAATTCAATATGGCCTTTGGTCGTGTCGAAATGCGAATTTCCGGGAATAACATCTCCCTCTTTAATAAGGACAGAAAAGAGTACGTTTTCGGCAGCCCTGCCCTGGTGAGTCGGCAGGAAATAATCAAATCCGAGAATGTCGCTGATGGCATTCTTCATCTTGAAATAGGAGGAGGCACCGGCATAACTTTCATCACCGATCATCATCTCCGACCACTGTTTGTCGCTCATGGCCCCGGTACCGGAGTCGGTTAGCAGATCGATAAAAACCTGGTTGCTCTTCAGCCTGAAAAGGTTATAACTCGATTCCCGGATCCACTGTTCCCGTTCCTCCCGGCTGCTTCTTCGGATGGCCTCAACCATCTTGATTTTGTATGATTCTGCAAAGGGTAATTCCATGGCGGATGGATTAAATTCGGGCTCAAAGGTAGGAATTTTTTGAAACTCTTTTTTTTTCGTAACATCTTGTCTGTTTGGCAAAAATCACGTAGGTTTGCTCCTTTATAATCTACTGTTAATTAATTATCAACACAAAACTCTTTAGGAGGTTACTCTACTATGACTACCACGAAAGAAGAAGCCCGAAAGACCGGACTTACCAAACTGTCGGACCTTTACACACTGGCCAAGAAATCGAAGAAGAAAAGACTGGCTGTTGCCGTTGCTCATGACGAACATGTGCTCGAAGCCATCTGCGCGGTTGACAAGATGGGGCTCGTTGAGGCCATTCTCATAGGAAATGAGATAAAAATCAAAGCGATTGCCAAACATCTGAAGCTGAATCTGGGCAAGATGAAAATCATCAATGAGGAAGTTGATGCCATGGCCGTGAAAATTGCGGTAAAGATGGTCAAAGACAAACAAGCCGACATCCTCATGAAAGGAAACGTACCCACGGCAACATTCCTCCGCGGCGTTCTTGATAAGGAAAACGGACTACGCAAAGGGGATGTGCTTTCGCATTTTGCCCTTTTTGAAGTCCCCACTTACCATAAGCTACTTGGTTTAAGCGATGCAGCCATGATTCCTGCACCCGATTTTAAAACCAAGGTGGCCATAATCAATAACTCAGTAGAGTTCATGAATAAGCTCGGCTATGCAAAACCCAAGGTGGCTGTGCTCGCAGCCGTTGAAATGGTGAACGAATCGATGCCTGCTACCGTGGAGGCAGCGTTGCTTGCAAAGATGAACCAGCGCGGACAGATTAAAAACTGTATCGTCGACGGGCCGCTTGCCTACGATAATGCGGTTAGTATGGAGAGCGCCAAGCACAAAGGGATTGTAAGTGATGTGGCTGGTGATGCCGACCTGCTTATTGTACCCGATATTGAAGCGGGGAACATTCTTTATAAATGTTTTGGGTTCTCCGCAAATGCCAAACTTGCGGCTTGTGTTCTGGGAGCTGCAGCACCAATTGTGCTTACATCCCGTTCCGATACCGAAGAGTCGAAGCAGGCCTCCATCGTGATGGCTGCTGCGATCAGTTAGTTATCAATTGAATCTTAAGAGGCTTCCGATGTCAAACAAGCTTTTTCAGACCAAACCGCTGCAGGAACTACTTGATGAGGCGGCAGATCCCAAGAATGGATTTAAAAAGGCCCTCTCAGCAACAAACCTTACAACCCTAGGCATCGGAGCCATCATCGGGGCCGGTATTTTTGTCCTTACCGGACAGGCTGCAGCGCAGTATGCGGGTCCCGCCATCGTGATCTCCTTTATCATCTCCGGCATTGCCTGTGCTTTTGCGGGACTCTGTTATGCTGAATTTGCTGCAATGATCCCGATTTCGGGAAGCGCCTATACTTATGCATATACCACTCTTGGAGAATTTCTGGCATGGATCATCGGCTGGGACCTGATCCTCGAGTACCTGTTTGCCGCTTCCACGGTCTCGGTTGGCTGGTCGGGTTATATTGTTAGTTTTCTGAAAGATTTCGGGATCGCCATACCTGTTGAGTTTACAGCTGCTACCGGTACCCGGCTCATCAACCTGCCCGACCTGGGCTGGACCGAGATCTCCAGTCAGTTGCTCCGGCATCTTGCCAGCACCGGGATACAGCCTGAGAGCCTGGCACATACCACTGCAATTGTGAACCTTCCGGCCATGTTCATCATTGCGGCAATAAGCCTGCTCCTCATCATCGGAATAAAGGAATCGGCGGGCTTCAACAATGTGATGGTGATCACCAAGGTAGGTGTTATCATCCTGTTCGTCGTGATCGGTTTTTTCTTTGTAAAGGCAGTGAACTGGCATCCCTTCATCCCTAAAAACACAGGTGAGTGGGGGCACTTCGGCTGGTCGGGCATACTCCGGGCGGCGGGTGTGATCTTCTTTGCCTACATAGGGTTCGATGCCGTTTCCACAGCTGCCCAGGAGGCGAAAAATCCGCAGAAGCATATGCCGATAGGAATCCTTGGCTCCCTGGGTATTTCAACAGTCCTGTATATACTTGTTGCTGTTGTCCTCACCGGGATCGTATCCTACACGGTACTGCTTGTTCCCGATCCGGTCGCTGTTGGTGTAAACGCTATGGGCGACAAGCTATTCTGGCTTCGCCCCATTGTGAAGATCGCGGCCATCGCCGGCCTTAGTTCAGTGATCCTGGTTATGCTAATGGGCCAGCCACGGATCTTCTACACCATGTCGAAAGATGGCTTGCTTCCTCCGATCTTCTCAAAGGTGCATCCGAAATATAAAACTCCTTATGTCAGCACTTTAATCACTGGTTCTGTGGCGCTCGTGCTTGCCGGAGTACTGCCAATCAGCATCCTCGGTGAACTTGTCTCCATCGGAACCCTGCTCGCCTTTACGATAGTGTGCATCAGCATCATATTTCTGAGGAAATCCAAACCCGATATTCCGCGGCCGTTCCGTACTCCCTGGGTTCCCCTTATTCCACTGCTGGGCGCTGGGTTCTGCCTGCTCCAGATGTTCGCACTTCCCTGGGATACCTGGTTGCGGCTGATAATCTGGATGGCCCTCGGATTTATCATCTATTTCGCCTACGGCATTCGCAAAAGTAAATTGCGTAACAGAATATCTTCGTAAATAACGATTAGCTACATGAAAGACGTTCGCGTCCTGGCGATTAACCCGGGATCCACCTCTACAAAAATTGCTGTGTATCAGAACACGGAACCTATTTTCTTAAAGAACATAAAGCATACATCCGAAGAACTTGCACCGTTTCCCAGGATCACCGACCAGTTTCAGTTCCGTAAAGACATCATCCTTCAGCAGCTTCAGGAGGCCGATATTCACATCGATAGCCTCCTCGCGATCATGGGCCGGGGCGGATTGCTGAAACCGATTCCTTCGGGTGTTTACGAAGTGAATGAAGCAATGCTGCACGACCTGCGGAACAGCCCGCTGGGTGAACATGCCAGTAACCTGGGCGGACTCATCGCCCACGACCTTATCAAGGCACTGCCACATGCCCGGGCTTTTATCGTCGACCCGATTGTGGTTGATGAACTGGACGAAATTGCCCGGATTTCCGGTCATCCGCTTTTTCATCGGGTTTCCATTTTTCATGCACTCAACCAGAAGGCGGTTGCAAGGGACCATGCGAAATCACTGCATAAAAAGTATGAAGACCTGAACCTGATCGTCGTTCATCTCGGAGGCGGTATTACCGTTGGGGCACACCATAAAGGTCGCGTGATTGATGTAAACCAGGGACTCGACGGGGAAGGTCCGTTTACCCCTGAACGTACCGGAACGCTGCCCGTAGGAGAACTTGTAAGATTGTGCTACAGCGGTAATTATTCTCTCGGGGAGGTGCAGAAGATGGTGAAAGGGGAGGGCGGCCTGGTTGCCTACCTGGGAACAAACAATGCTGCAGAAGTGGAAAAGATGGTAGTGGCAGGTGATGAAAATGCAGAGCTGATCTATCATGCCATGGCCTACCAGGTTGCAAAGGCGGTTGGCGAAATGTATACCGTTCTGAAAGGAGAGGTCGACGGTATTCTGATCACCGGTGGCATCGCCTATGATAAAGGATTTGTGAACTGGATCCAGGAACGGGTCTATAAACTGGCCCCCATTCACGTCTATCCCGGAGAAGATGAGATGCGTGCCCTTGCCATCAACGGGCTCATGGTCATGCGGGGCGAACTCTCGGTCAAGGAGTACCTCTAGCAGCTAAATATTACTTTGTGCGAACGGGTGATTACATCGCCTTCAGCATCGCCTTCACAATATTTTCAGTCCCTTCCTGGATCTGTACAAGATTGGCGTCCAGCATGTAACAAGGGGTGGTGAAAAGTTTTCTCACGTGATCGGCAACCACTTCACCATGAGTTGTTGTCGTGTACCTGTTCCCCATCTTCTCAACAAATGATTGAGATGAGGGATCCTGACCCGTGGTAAGGGTGGTTCCGTGAAAGAGTTTTGCCAGGATCACAGGGGCAATACACATGGCACCGATGGGTTTTCCCGCCTCAAACATGCTTCTGACGGCCTTTTCTACATCCGGATTAACCTTGCATGCATCGCCTTCATAGGCCCAGGAGCAGAGGTTTTTGGCTGCCCCGAACCCGCCGGGAATGATCAGTGCATCAAACCCGGAGGCGTCGAATTCACTGAGGGCAGTGATATTTCCCCGGGCAATGCGGGCTGCTTCGATAAGCACATTCCGGGTTTCGCCGGCTGGTTTGCCCGTTAGATGATTGATCACGTGATACTGACTGATGTCGGGCGCGAAGCAGTGAAATGTGGCTCCTAACCTTTGAATGGCAAGCAGGGTAAATACCGCCTCCTGTATTTCGGCTCCATCATAGGCGCCGCAACCGGCAAGAATTACTGCGAATTTTTTCATACTGTGTTGATCCTTATTTTATTTAATTTCGGGGAATGACTTTATAAAATTAGCGTAAATTTGCACCTCTTTGAAAAACCACGAAAAAAACTATTGACAGCGATGAAGAAAATACAGATGGTCGACCTGCAAAGTCAGTACCTTAACATCAAACCAGAAATTGACAAAGGCATTCAGGAGGTAATAGATGCATGTGCCTTTATCAACGGACCTGCCGTGAAAAGTTTCCAGGAAGAGATGGAAAAATACCTGGGGGTGAAACATGTGATCCCCTGTGCAAATGGTACCGATGCGCTTCAGGTTTCGATGATGGCGTACGATTTTCAGCCTGGTGATGAAGTCATCACCACATCCTTTACCTTTATTGCTACTGCAGAGGTAATCGCCCTTCTTAAGCTCACCCCGGTGCTTGTTGACGTAGATCCCGACACTTTCAACATAGATCTGAAGGCCATCGAACGGGCCATCACTCCAAAAACAAAGGCCATCGTGCCGGTTCACCTTTTCGGACAGGTAGCGCCGATGGAAGAGATCATGGAGATTGCAGCAAAATATAATCTGAAGGTGATTGAAGACAACTGCCAGGCCATCGGGGCCGACTATATTTTCAGCAACGGCACTCATAAAAAGGCCGGAACCATCGGGCACATCGGCTGCACCTCATTCTTCCCCTCAAAAAATCTGGGTTGTTACGGTGATGGTGGAGCAATTTTCACCAATGATGACGAACTTGCCAAACAGATGCGGGTTGTGGTCAACCACGGCATGACCGTGCGTTACTACCACGATTACATCGGTGTCAACTCCCGGCTCGACAGCATCCAGGCCGCCATTCTCAGGGTCAAGCTCGCCAGGCTCGACGAATATGCCGCAAAACGCAGAGCTGCCGCTGATTTCTATGACAAGGCGTTTGCCGGAAACCCGAAACTGAAGACCCCGTCGAGGTATGCAAAGTCGACCCACGTATTTCACCAGTACACGATCGTATCAAAGGGTATCGACCGCAAAGGGCTGATCGATTATCTTACATCAAAAGAGATCCCAGCCATGATCTACTACCCCGTGCCGATGCATATGCAGAAAGCATACATCGACCCAAGGTACAAACCCGGTGATTTCCCGGTAACCGAGCATCTTTGTGAAACGGTCTTCTCACTGCCGATGCACACAGAGCTCGATAATGAACAACTGGCCCATATTACACAAAGTGTTCTTGAATTCGTTAACAGGTAAAAATGGAGAAAGAATTTTATGCCCACGAAACCGCCGTCGTTGACGAAGGTTGCAGAATCGGGAAAGGATCAAAAATATGGCACTTCACCCATGTGATGAGCGATTGCGTGATCGGTGAAAATTGCAACCTGGGACAGAATGTGGTTGTATCGCCACAGGTAGTTCTCGGACGGAATGTAAAGGTGCAGAACAACGTTTCTATTTACACAGGCGTGATCTGTGAGGATGATGTTTTTCTGGGACCCTCGATGGTTTTCACCAATGTGATCAACCCGCGAAGCCATATCCTGCGCCGCGACCAGTATCAGCAGACGCTGGTCAGGCGGGGCGCCTCAATCGGAGCCAATGCGACCATTGTGTGCGGTAATGAGATCGGGGAATTTGCCTTTATCGGTGCCGGTGCCGTGGTTACCAAAAGCGTTCCGGCATATGCCCTGGTGGTTGGTAACCCCGGCCGCCTTGTCGGGTGGATGAGCGAATACGGCCATCGGTTGAAGTTCGATGACAACGGCATTGCCATCTGCCCGGAAAGCAGCGAAAAATACAAACTTACAGATGAAGGCAGCGTGATAAAACTTGGAAAATAAAGCATGACGACTAAACAGAAACCTGTGAATTTTGCTTTGATCGGTGCTGCAGGCTATATTGCACCCCGCCACATGAAAGCGATCAGGGAGACAGGAAACAACCTCGAATGCGCACTCGATCCGTACGACGGAGTAGGCATCATCGACAGCTACTTCCCCACTGCCGACTTTTTCATTGAGCCTGAAAGGTTCGACCGACACCTCGATAAACTGAGGCGCATGTCGCACGACAAGAAAAACAAGGAGAACCGGAAAGTTGAGTATGTTAGCATCTGTTCGCCGAACTATATGCACGATTCGCACATCCGTTTAGCGCTCCGGAACGATGCCCACGCGATATGCGAAAAACCCATCGTTCTCAACCCCTGGAACCTGGATGCCCTGAAAGAGATCGAAAAGGAGACCGGCAAAAAGGTTTATACCATCCTCCAGTTGCGATTGCATCCTGCTATCAAAGCGTTGCGCGAACAGATTCAGAACGGGCCCAAAGATAAAGTTTACGACCTTGATCTTACCTATATAACTTCGCGCGGCAACTGGTATTATCGCTCGTGGAAAGGCGACCTGTCGAAATCGGGGGGAATCGCCACCAACATCGGGGTTCACTTCTTCGATATGCTGTCGTGGGTATTTGGTGCAGTGAAGAACAACCAGGTTCACCTGCTTAAGGAGAACAAGGCTGCGGGACTTCTTCAGCTGAAGCAGGCAAATATCAGGTGGTTCTTAAGTCTCGACTACAACGACATTCCCGAATCGGTGCGCATCACCGGACGGCGAACCCATCGTTCATTGAACATGGGAGGGCAGGAGATCGAGTTCAGCGATGGTTTTACCGACCTGCATACCGAAATGTATAAGGAGATCATCGCAGGTCGTGGATTCGGACTCAGTGAGGCCAAAGCCAGCATCAATATTGTTTACCACATCCGAAACGCAGAGGTGATCGGGTTACATGGAGATTACCATCCCATCTTAAAACGTATTTTATGAAAATCCTGGTTACAGGCGGAACAGGGTATATCGGATCCCACACCGTTGTTGAGTTACAAGCCAAAGGTCACGAAGTGATAATCGTCGACAACCTGTCGAATTCAACCATTGATGTGCTCGATAACATCGCAAAAATATCCGGAAAAAAACCGTTGTTCGAGAAATTTGACCTTACCGACGGTGAAAAAACCTCAGCCTTTTTTAAACTGCACAACGATATCAAAGGGGTCATCCACTTTGCCGCTTTCAAAGCCGTGGGTGAATCGGTTGAATTTCCGCTGAAGTATTACCGCAACAACCTGGTCTCCCTGGTAAATATCCTTCAGGGAATGATAGAAAACAAAATTACCGATATTGTTTTCTCCTCCTCGTGTACTGTTTATGGCCAGCCCGAAAAACTGCCTGCGAGGGAGGATACACCTATCCAGGTGGCTGCCTCTCCATATGGGAATACCAAGCAGATTTCAGAAGAGATTATTACCGATACCTCGGTAAACAACAATATCCAGGCAATCCTGCTTCGGTATTTCAACCCGATCGGGGCACACGACTCAGCCATAATCGGAGAGCTGCCACTCGGAGTTCCCAACTGCCTGATGCCTTATATTACCCAGACGGCCATCGGCAAACGGCCCTTCCTGCGTGTATGGGGCAGCGATTACAATACCCCCGACGGTACTGCCATCCGCGACTATATTCATGTAGTCGACCTGGCGAAAGCCCACGTTATTGCCGTTGAAAGGATGATAAGCGAACGGATGAAGAGTAGGGTGGAGATATTCAACCTGGGAACCGGCAATGGCTTTTCGGTGCTGGAGGTTATCAATTCATTCGAACGGACTTCAGGTGTTAAACTGAACTACCAGGTGATGGATCGCCGGCCGGGCGACATTGAAAAGGTTTGGGCCGACACCGAATTTGCAAACACCGAACTGGGATGGAAGGCAGAGAAGACCCTTGACGAAATGACCATGTCGGCCTGGAGCTGGGAGAAAGCCCTGGAGAAAAAGAAATAGCGAAAAACAGACGTATGAAAACGATTTTAATTACCGGTGGTGCAGGTTTTATTGGGTCGCATGTTGTGCGACGGTTTGTGAACAAATACCCCGACTGTAAGATTGTCAACCTGGATAAGCTTACCTATGCCGGGAACCTGAACAACCTGAGGGATATCGAAAAAAAGCCCAACTACGAATTTGTGCGGGCCGATATTGTCGACGGCAAACTGATGACTGAGATTTTCACGAAGTATAAATTCGACGGGGTGATTCACCTTGCTGCCGAATCGCATGTCGACCGGTCGATCAGCAACCCCATGGAGTTCATCCAGACAAACATCGTAGGCACAGTGAACCTGCTCATGGCAGCGCGGCACATCTGGGACAATATGGAAGGGAAGAGATTCTACCATATTTCAACCGATGAGGTGTATGGTTCCCTTGGCGAGACAGGCTTCTTCTACGAAGATACAGCATACGATCCCCGAAGTCCCTATTCGGCATCCAAAGCCAGCTCCGACCATCTTGTAAGGGCCTATTTTCACACCTACAAACTCCCGGTGGTAATCTCGAACTGCTCCAATAACTATGGATCATTCCAGTTCCCAGAAAAGCTGATCCCGCTGTCGATACACAACATCAAACACAACAAGCCCATCCCCATTTACGGTAAAGGTGAGAATATTCGCGACTGGCTGTTTGTTGAGGACCATGCCTCTGCCATCGACCTGATATATCATAAAGCAACAACCGGTGAGACCTATAATATTGGCGGGCACAACGAATGGACAAACATCAGCCTGATCTACCTGCTTTGCGAGATCATGGACCGTAAACTGAACCGACATGCAGGAGATTCGGCCAAGCTGATCACTTTTGTGAAAGACCGCGCCGGCCACGATCTCCGCTATGCCATTGATTCTTCGAAAATCCAGAAGGAACTTGGATGGAAACCCTCACTGCAGTTCGGCGAAGGGTTGGAAAAAACGGTAGACTGGTATCTTGCCAACGAAGAGTGGATGAACAATGTTACCTCCGGTGATTACCAGAAGTACTACGACAAGCAGTATGTAAAACGTTAAAGTAAGCGGGTTTAAGCACCTGAAACTGTAACGTCCTTCCCGATTTTCGAAATCAATCCCTGAAGCACATTTCCAGGTCCCACCTCAACAAAGTTGTCGGCTCCGTCGGCAATCATGTTTTGCACCATCTGGGTCCATAAAACGGGGGCGGTGAGCTGTGCGATCAGGTTTACTTTGATAAGAGCCGGATCACTTACTTTTTGAGCTGTGGCATTCTGGTATACCGGGCAGATCGGGGTACTGAAGTTGGTTGCATTTATAGCAGCAGCCAGTTCGACACGGGCTGGTTCCATCAAAGGCGAGTGGAATGCCCCGCCAACCTTAAGCGGCAGGGCACGTCGTGCACCAGCGGCCTTGAGCTGTTCGCAGGCTATCTCAATGCCTTTCATACTTCCCGAAATGACCAGTTGTCCGGGACTGTTATAATTCGCAGGAACAACAACCTCTTCAATTGATTTGCAGATCTCTTCTACTTTGGCGTCGTCGAGACCAAGGATGGCTGCCATCGTGGAAGGCTCCTTTTCGCAGGCTTTCTGCATGGCCTGTGCACGTGCAGAAACCAGTCTGAGTCCGTCCTCAAAAGAGAGGGTCTTGTTGGAGACAAGTGCTGAGAATTCGCCAAGCGAATGACCTGCAACCATATCGGGGTTGAAATTTTCTCCCAGGGTGGCTGACAGGATTACAGAGTGGAGAAAGATGGCCGGCTGCGTCACTTTGGTTTGCCGCAGGTCCTCATCGGTGCCGGAAAACATGAGATCGGTGATGCGGAAGCCAAGAATTTCGTTGGCCTTTTCGAACATCTCCCTGGCGAGGGTTGAATTGTCGTACAAATCCTTGCCCATGCCAACAAACTGAGCTCCCTGGCCCGGGAATACATATGCTTTCATCATTTCGCTTTTTATTTTCGGTCGCCTAAAAATCTCAGGAGAAAGAGGAACAGGTTGATAAAATCAAGATACAGCGTGAGTGCTCCCAGGATACTGAGTTTCCGGGAATTATCGGCTCCGTGTTCGCCGGCGCCTGCACCGATCCGTTTCAGCCGCTGAACATCGTAGGCTGTAAGGCCCGTGAATACCAATACACCGATCAGGCTGATAACATAATCCATCATCGGGCTTTGCAGGAAAAAGTTCACCACCATGGCAATCATTATACCAATGACCCCCATCATCATGATCGATCCGAATTTGGTAAGGTCGGTCTTTGTGGTATATCCCATAACTGCCATAATGCCGAACATTCCGGCTGCAATGGCAAAGGTTTTATAAACCGATGCAGCTGTATAGATCAGAAGGATAAAACTCAGGCTCATCCCCATCAGGACCGAAAATGCAACGAAAAGAAGTGTCAGAGTGGCAGGCGAAAGACGCTGGAACCCAAACGACATCAGCAATACGAAACCGATAGGGGCGAAGGTAACGACCCAGCCGAGGCCCGTCATTCCACCTGTTTCAGTGTTGATAAGACTTCGCATCAGCGATTCGTTACCGGCGAACATAAAGGCTGTTATGGCAGTTATTACCATGGCCAGAGCCATCCATCCGAATACCTGGGTCATGAATGATTTCACAACAGTTGCATCCTGTGTGCCCTGCTGTGCTGCGAAAAATCCTCTGTTATTTGTTTGTTCAAACATGTGGTGATCTCCTTTTAAATTAATGAATCAATTTTTCATTTGCTTTTCTGCATTCGTGCATTTGTGCATTTGTGCATTTGTGCATTCGTGCATTCGTGCATTCGTGCATCAGTGCAGCCGGGTGCTGATCAGATGCAGGAACTCTGCCCTGGTCTTATCCCGCTCAAAGGCACCCACGAAGTCGGATGTCGTTGTGACAGAATTTTGCTTCTGAACACCGCGCATCGACATACACAAATGTTGTGCCTCAATTACAACTGCCACGCCGAGGGGTTTCAGTGTGTCATTTATGGCATCCTTGATCTGCATTGTCAGTCGCTCCTGCACCTGGAGCCGACGGGCGTAAATATCCACCACCCTGGCAATCTTGCTCAATCCTGTTATATACTTGTCGGGAATATAGGCCACGTGGGCCTTTCCGATAAAAGGCACCATGTGGTGTTCGCAAAGTGAGTAAATCTCAATATCCTTCACGATCACCATTTCACGATAATCCTCACGGAATTTTGCAGAGCTAAGGATCTCCTTCGGATCGAGCGAATAGCCCTGGGTTAGAAACTGGATGGCTTTGGCCACCCGCAAGGGTGTTTTTTCCAGCCCTTCACGGTCTGGATTTTCCCCGATCAGTCCAAGGATCGCCTTATAATGAAAAGCCAGCTGTTCTGTCGTTTTGGCATCAAACTCTTCAACCTTTTCGTAATTCAGTTTTTTCTTTGCAGCCATATGAGTGTCGTTATCTGTCAGTTTCCGTAGTATTCAATAATGTTATTTTCCGATTGTTCAAGCCTAATACAATGCAGGATTCCGCCAAGATTCCGCAGTTCCTCTTCAAGTTCATTCCATATCCCGATGGCCACATTTTCACTTGTGGGAACCTTACCCTTAAGAAAATCAACCTCAAGATTCAGGTTCCGGTGGTCAACCTTACTGAGGATTTTCTCCTCTATCAGCCGGCTCACGTGCCGAAGGTGAATGGTCAGACCTGTCTTCGGGTCAACCTCGCCCTTCACAGTCACAAAAAGAACATAGTTGTGGCCATGCCAGTTGGGGTTGGAACATTTTCCAAAGATCCTGTAGTTCTCCTCGTCGCTGTTTTCGGGAAGAAACAGCCGGTGTGCGGCGCTGAAATGTTCTCTTCTTATGATATACACCATAATAACCAAATGAACGGCAAAGGTACAAATTATTTATTCTTTTGATTTCCCTGGGTGCCAAGTACGTAGACCGCCTCGAAGATCGTAAAGCAAAGGTAGAGAACGAAAAATGTCATCATGAAAGGTATTACATCGCTGCGGTGGGTGAATACATAAGCAACAATTACAACGATGTAAAGGAAGAGTTTTGCAGCCATCAGCAGCATGTAGGCATTAACAAACCGGATAAACCTCTCGCCGGCGGATTTCAGCTGGAAGTAATAGGAGATGAGGGTCACGGAAAGGAAAAAGAAAAGGAGCAACGGCAGGGCAGGGGTGACAAGCGAGCGGGGCAGCGTGAACCAGAGAATGGTCGCTAAAATTCCTAAAATCATAGAAAAAACCAGGAGTCTCTTCAGGAAGGTAAGATACAATGAGTCCATTTTACTTCTTGTTAAGCAGGTCGCGTGTTACATAATAAATTGAAAGGAAGACAGCAAGAATGGAAAAAACAACAATCAGGATTGGTTTTGTACCGAGCCATTCATCCAGCTTAAGACCTGCGAACACCCCAATCAGGATGATCGCAAGCATCTGAAAGGCCATGCCTGAGTATCGGGCATAACTGCTAAGGTTTTTCCTGGGGTCGGCCGGCATTGCTGGATGTAGGGAATTGAGTCTCTTTCGGGCTCTGCTCCATCTTGCAGGTGCCGGAAAATTTTGCACCCGGCTCAATGGCAAGTTTTCCGGTGGTAATATCCCCGCTGAAAACGGCTGTCTCTTTTAAGGTCAGCAACTCGGCCACTTTGACAGTCGCCTTCACATCCCCGGAAAAATCTGCATTCTGACAAATGATCTCTCCTTCAATTTTACCGGTGGCTCCTACTACTACCTTGCCTTTGCACTGGATATTACCGTTCAGGGTGCCGTCAATCCGGAAATCGCCGTTCACCTGGATCTCTCCTTTTACAACAGTACCGGCACCCAGTATGTTGATAATGGGCATTTCGGGTTCTCTGTTTTTTGACATAAACATCTATTTAATCGCAGGGTAATTTTTTTCGAAGAAACGAAGGTACTGAGAAATATCTTTATTCCTGTACAACACCGGATAATTTTCGACAGATATCACGAAATCATAATAGTTTCCTGTGTTCTCCAGCTTGGTATAGATATATTTACTGTCGCGGATATTGTAGATAAAGTTCATGGCTTTATCGGCGCTTTCGAAGTTGTTAACGGTGATCATCTGTTTTGTGTTGTCGAACACAAGACTGTTCACCTGGAGATTTTCAAGGTCGTGGTACTTTGAGTTGAAATCCGAAATCTTCACCTTGAGCGCGTCAACATCAACCAGGTCGCCATTCACGATCAGAACGTAGAAGTGAACTGCATTGGCATCGGCCTTATACAGCCGCTGACTGTTGTCGATAATGGTTGTCGAATCGGTTGCAATAGGAATGCCTTTGGAATCGGATTGTGTTCCGAGATAGGTGAGCACATTTTCAGCCATCCTGCGCACATCACTTTTCGGATACTCCTTAATAATCTTGTACATCGCAACAACCAGAGAATCTACCACCTCTATCTTCCCCAATGCGAGCGCCCTCAGATAATCAAACTTCGGCATAAGTGCCGTGTCGGCCTTGTAACTGCTATGGGCCTTGTCGGCATTGCTTATCACCATATAATATTGCTGGTTTCCGAATGCCGTGAAGGTTGCTTCATAAAGTCGCTGAATTTCAGATTGTTTGGAAATAATCTCCTTGTAATAATTGGGATTTGCCAGCAGCTTTGCATAATCTGAGTCAGGAAATCCATTCAGTATCAAGTTTTTATAATAATCGCTTTTGGGTTGGTTTTCCAAATCCTTATAGAGCTGATATAGCTTATAATAGGATTGTACCTGAAACATGTTGTCGGGATAGCGCTGGAGAAGGGTTTCGAACGACTCAATGGAATTGCCGTAATCGCTGAGGCCTTCCACGTAAATGAATCCGGCTTCATAATAGGCCTGTATGATCTTGAGATTTGAGGCAGTCAGCTGATCCTTCGAAAATGGTATGTCCTGGAGGTAATAGTTGCGGTCTTTCGGGTTGCTCGACTTGGCAACAGGCTTCTTTCCGTCTATGGAGAGCGTATCGCCCGGGATGATAAGTGTCGAATCGGGTGGGGCCTCCCCGGCGAAAGTAGCCATGGCTTTATCACTAAGGCACCAGGTATCCTCTAATTTCCGGCGGCTCCATTTTCGCACAAAGTTTGAATAACCATTGGAGAGGGTTGCAGGGTTGTAGAAATACCACCGGCCCTCTTTCGATCCCCCCCCCTGCTGTTCACCCGGGCGGTTCTGCCCGAATATGTTCAAGCTCTCCTTTTTTTCCTGTTCCTCCTGTTTCTTGCGCTGTTCTTCGGCGATCAGTCTGAAAATGATCTGATCGATGATCCTGTTGCGGTCAGCCTCAGAAAGAGCTGCAAGGTTCTGCAGGCTGTCCTGTCTGCTTATGATCTGCAGGTTGGTTACCAGGTCGGTGAGTGTGTTGGTCTTTTTCTTTATCTCCTTGTAGCCGGGATAGTCTTTTGGAAGAAACTGCATGGTGCTGTCGTAGTATGCCTGTGCCTGGGTATAGTTCTTTTTTCCAAAAAATATATCGGCAAGTTCGAGCGACGAAATGGCTTTCTGGTATGCATTGGTTTTGCTGGTGCTAACCGACTTCTGAAAATGGCCGATGGCAGAAACTGTGTCTGCATCCCTCAGAGAGATCTGGGCCAGAGAGTAATATACCTGATCGAGAAAATCCTTGTTCTTATCATCCTTCAGCATCTTTGTAAGCTTCTTGACGATAAATTCGCGGTTTCCGGTTTTAGTATTGTAACACTGGGCCATGTTGATCTTCGCGTTGAACTCCATCTCGTAGGATGTTGCTTTCTTGATGACCATGGCGTACAATGCCGATGCTTCGTCCAAAGCACCGCTTTTCTGATAAATCTGGCCCAGAATGAACCGGCATCTTGTTTTTAACTCGCCACCGGGGTTCAGTTCCAGAGCACGTGTAAGATATGGGATGGCTCCGTCGTAATTCTTCTGAAGCAGATAGAACTGGGCATAGTCGAGATTCAGGCCGGTTTCATATTTATCGGGAGCCTCACCCTTTTTAATCTTGCTGGCCAGCATGTCGAGCATCGGCTCGGCCCTGTTGAAATCACCCTGCTGGGTATTGCTACGGGCCAGCCAAAGCATGGCTTCATATTTAATATCATTATCGTTGTAGGATTTGATTACAAATTCGAAGGTCCTTCTTGCCATCGGGTAATCCTGCTTGTAGAAGTAACTCTGGCCGATAAGCATATAGGCATCATCGATCCATTTGCAATACTCTTTCCGGTTGAAAGGCATAGAGTGCTTCTGAATGGTCTTGGAGGCCTTCTTTATTGAGATGTCGGCGAACTGTGAAAGCTTGCCGGCTGCGGCACGGTCACCGTAGTTGTAAACGGGCAGCACAACCGAATAGTTATCCTTCAGGGTGGTTTTGTACTCTTTTAACCCCTGGCGGAGGCCATCCATTCCGTTCCAGTAAACATTATAGTGGGACGTGAGGTTGTGATAAGCCCGTCGGGTAAAGGTGTTTTTCTTGGTAGAACAGGAAGTCAGCAAGACACCGCCCAGCAGAAACAGAAATAAGGCGGCGAGGGTATATTTCTTCGTCGATATCAAACTCACAAATTCTTTAAAACTATATTAACTCAGATTTTACAAAATTATTTTAAATTTTTGAATTAGAGCGCTGAAAGGCTTAAGATTTGCGGGGTGACATAATTTTCCGATATTTGCAGCGTTTTCAAAACCAGTGCGGAAGAGATGGCCCAGGTGAAAAAAGAGCGAAAAAAAATCAAGTGGACAGACCGGTTACGGACCAAGTACAGGCTTGTTTTCATGACTGACGACACCCTTGAAGAGCGGCTCACTTTCCGCCTCTCCCGGCTCAATGTGTTCGTCGCGCTGGGAACCCTTACTATCATACTGATTTTTCTGACCACCTTTCTGATAGCTTTTACTCCGCTGCGTGAATACATCCCGGGTTACACGGATGTCGGACTGACCAAGAAACTATACAAACTTCAGATAAAGACCGATTCCATCGAGCGTGACCTGAAGAGCAAAGACCGTTTTCTGGACAATATCCGGGATGTTATCAACGGCAAAAACCTCACCGAGGACAAGCCAATCCCAAAGGATACAACCAAGCGATACAGCAATATTAAACTGACCCGCTCCATGGAGGATTCAATTCTTCGGGCCGAGGTTGACAACCAGGCTAAATACAGCCTTTACAAGGTGGAGAATATGGAGATGTCAGGCAAGCGCAAAGCCTCCATTGGCGGCCTTCTTTTCTTCGCTCCGCTGAAAGGGGTGGTAACGAGCGATTTCAGCCCTGGCTCCAGGCATTATGGCGTCGATATCGTTGCGGCACGCGATGAAACAATAAAATCCGTACTCGACGGAACTGTAATTTTCAGCAACTGGACCCTGGAAACGGGATATGTTGTCGCTATCCAGCACCAGCAGAATATTATTTCAGTTTACAAGCACAATTCGGCTGTGCTCAAAAAAGCCGGAGAGCATGTAAGGGCAGGTGACCCTGTTGCCATCATTGGTCAGACAGGGGAGCAGAGTACCGGCCCGCATCTTCACTTCGAATTGTGGAATGAAGGAAATCCCGTGAATCCGAGGGATTATATCACATTTTAACCATTGAACCAGCCTTTGACGAAAAGAATAGCCATATTGGGATCAACCGGAAGTATCGGCCAGCAAGCGCTCGATGTTGTGCGAAGCCATCCGGACCTTTTCGAAGTCGAGGTACTCACGGCTCAGGATAACTGCGGGTTGCTGATCAGTCAGGCCATAGAATTCAGGCCCAATACGGTAGTTATCGGTAACCCGGAATGCTACGCAAAGGTTGCCAATGCTCTTCAGTTGTACCCGGTGAAGGTGTTTGCCGGTGAAAATTCTATTGCCCAGGTTGTTGAGATGGAAACTATCGACCTTGTGCTGTGCGCACTGGTAGGTTATGCCGGACTGAAACCAACCCTCAATGCCATACGGGCAGGGAAGCATATTGCCCTGGCCAACAAGGAAACACTGGTGGTTGCAGGAGACCTGGTAATGGAGGAGGCAAGAAAAAACCGTGTTTTTATACTGCCGGTTGATTCGGAACACTCAGCCATTTTTCAGTGCCTGGCAGGCGAACTTCCCGGTTCTGTCGAAATGATCTACCTTACCGCCTCCGGCGGACCCTTCCGCGGCATGACAGGGAGTGACCTGGCCGGGATCACCAAAGAGGCAGCGCTGAACCATCCAAACTGGAAGATGGGAAAGAAGGTTACCATCGACTCGGCCTCCCTGATGAATAAGGGGCTTGAGGTAATCGAAGCCCGGTGGTTGTTCGATCTGAAACCCGGACAGATTGAGGTCATCATCCATCCCCAGTCGATCGTTCATTCGATGGTGCAGTTTATCGATGGGTCAATCAAGGCACAGATGGGTCTTCCTGATATGCGGCTGCCGATTCTCTATGCGATGGCCTTTCCCGTGCGTGTGAATGCAACAATGCCGCGCCTGAGTTTCTCCGACTATCCCAGTCTTACTTTCGAAGCGCCCGATAAGGTGCTTTTTCGTAATCTTCAGCTGGCTTATGACGCACTCGCACGCGGAGGCAATATGGCATGTATCCTGAATGCTGCCAACGAAGTAGCCGTGAGTGCTTTTTTGTCCGACAGGGTTGGTTTCCTCGCCATGCCCGATATCATTGAACACTGTATGCAGACACTCCCGTTTATCGAGAAACCCGTTTATGGGGATTATATTCAAACACACCACGAAACCATTGCCAGAGCCGGCGAATATTTAACAAAACAGATAAAATAGTCATTTACATTTCGAAATAAATCTTACCCGATGGAAATTGTTATCAAAGTTGTTCAACTGCTTCTCAGTCTCTCGATTCTTGTAATCTTTCATGAATTCGGTCACTACATCGCCGCAAGGATATTTAAAACCCGGGTGGAGAAATTTTATCTTTTTTTTGATCCCTGGTTTTCCCTCTTCAAATTTAAAAAAGGG